>JAUMUB010000016.1 GCA_030530905.1 Bifidobacteriaceae bacterium
CAAAAGTCTGGGGAAAACGCCTTAGCCACTGGTGTGCTGGTTAATTTGGCAGCGAATACAAACACAACTAACCCTGAAACTGTTTTGGGATGGAAATATAGCGTTATTGGCTCAATTGTCACTTTGACTGATTATACAGGTGATAAGGCTACTGTCGTTATCCCTACTGCAACTGATTTCACTAACGCGGGGGTATCTTCAGTTACTTCAGTTAATATCTCTGAAGCATTAATGCATACTGTGGTAAAAAACGGAGCAGTATCAATTTCTATTTCAACTACAAATACAAACGAAAAGGTAACGGCAATTGATGCTAATTGGTATAATGCTTTTGCTTTAGATGGAGTTCAAGAAAATACTACATTAACAACCGTTGATTTAAATAGATTAGATACAAGAAATATAACAAACATGTCCTTCATGTTTGGATATGATGTAGCTCTGACTACATTAAACATTTCTTCATGGAATACCGAAAATGTAACTGATATGCATAATATGTTCTCAAGAACAAACAGCTTAAAGAATGTAGATTTATCTGGTTGGAATACAGGGAACGTAACTAATATGTCAGCTATGTTTAGCAATGCGTCAGCGCTGACATCCTTGGATTTATCTAAGTGGGACACTGGAAAAGTTACTACTATGGACAACATGTTCTATAACGCATCATCACTGACATCTTTGAGTGTGTCTAATTGGAACACTGGTAAGGTTACAACCATGTACGACATGTTCTGGGGAGCAGCAGCGCTGACATCCTTGAATTTATCTAAGTGGGACACTGGCAGCGTAACCGATATGGGTAGTATGTTTTCTTTCGCGACATCACTGACATCCCTTGATGTGTCTGGATGGAACACGGCTAATGTGACTAGTATGTCACAAATGTTCTATTATGCTTCATCACTGACAACTTTGAACACTTCTAGTTGGAGAACCAGTAGTGTAACCAATATGTCCCGGATGTTTAGTGGAACGAAATCATTGACATCCCTTGATGTATCTGGATGGAACACAGTTAATGTGACTAATATGTCTGAAATGTTCAGTGGTGCTTCGGCGCTGACAACTTTGAACACTTCTAATTGGAACACCCGTAATGTTACTAACATGTCAGGTATGTTCCAAAATGCCACTTCTTTAAGCGATATTTTCGTTAAAGATTGGAATACCTTTAGTGTAACTGACATGAGTCACATGTTTGATACTGCCAGGTCCCTCACCACTTTAGATGTATCGAATTGGTACACTGGTAATGTTACTAGAATGGACTACATGTTTTTTGGAGCAAGTGCATTAACCAGTTTAAATGTATCTAATTGGAATACCGTTAATGTTACCAACATGGAAGAAATGTTTAAAGGTGCTTCTTCATTAATGTCTCTTGATGTTTCTAAATGGCTAGTTAACAACGTGACTGATATGTACTATATGTTTGGTTATACCAAGTCGTTGAAGTTCCTGGATTTACGGAGTTGGGACAATAGTAAGGCAACTAATGGTCAAAGTGGCTTTTTCTTAGATGGCTCTGGTGTTCAAACAGTATTTGCAAATGGAACTCAATTCAATCCAAGTATGCTAAATGTTACATCATCACCAGTTTTGGTTATTGTTGATACTGACACTCAAAAATCGGGAATCAGCGGTAGTTACTCAGATGTATCCGCAACTGTTAATAATGTGAAGGACGTTTCATCAATCTCTACACCACAATTACTGACCACTGGTGAATACAGTGCTCAAGTGACAAGTGACAAGAAAGCGGTTGATGATTATCTTAAAAACAATCAAAACGGACCAGTATACGGATTAATCCAAAAGTACTACACCAAATTTGGCCTTGATAGTGTTAGCTCAACAATCGACTTCACTTCAAACATTGGTCCTAATGTTCAAGCATTGCATGTCCTTGCAGAACTTACTAAGCTGACACTTTCAAGCGATGGTCACTCTCTTATTTCTATTAACCCAGCTCAAGATTACGATACTCCTCAACAATTTATTACTGGAACTTTCGAAGGGGTACCATCAAGCATTGACTGGACTTACAGTGTAAATAGCAACGGGGACGTTACTCTTAATTCATACATTGGAACAAGCACGGATGTAGTAATCCCTGTAGCAGATGATTTTACGAATGTATGGACTAAGGGTGTTACACACTCATCCAGAGTTTACGTATCATCAGCTGTAATGAAGCAACTGGTTAAGAATGGTGCTACGTCAATTGTTGTCTCAGACACTAATGACAAAGAATTTGTAACTGCTTCTGATGCTGATTGGTCTAATGCATTTGCGGGCAGCACTACTTTAACTAAGGCTGATTTGAACAGACTTGATACAGCTAATGTAACTAATATGTCAAGTATGTTTAATGGTGATACTGCGTTAGTTACCGCTAATGTTTCTAATTGGAACACTAAGGGCGTTACTAACATGACTACAATGTTCCAAGGTACTAGTGCGCTTAAGAATTTAGATTTATCTGGTTGGGATACATCTAGTCTTACAGATTTGACGGCAATTGCGATGTTTGATGGATCTGGTATTACAACATTGAATCTGAATGGATCAAAAGTTAAGTTGCCTGTAATTGCTGTTTCTAACCTTTATTTAGGAAACAGAACTATCTTGGTTGTTGTAGCCGATGCGACTGAAAAATCTAAGTTTAACGGATTTAGTGATTTATCTGCATACATTGTTGGAGCAGGAACTGATTCCGTTAAGACTCCTCGTATTTTGACGGGTGAAGAATACACTAACCAAGTTAAAGCTGATTTAGCAACAGTTCAAAGCTACCTTAGCAACAAGACGAATGGTGGATACGAATTATTCAACGATTACTACACCAAATTCGGTCTTGACTCAACTCCAACTGTTGCTGACAACTCAGACTTCGGACCTAAGGCACAAGCTCTGCACACAATTGCTGAATTAACAAAGGTTAAGGGTACTGATGGTTCTCCAATCAGCTTCTTTGAACCAAGTGCAGACTATACTGCTCCAGCTCAAGTTGTCACTGGGACTTACACCGCCCGTGCTACGGTTATGGACTGGACGTACAATATCAACGATCTTCACCAGATTATCCTTAAGTCATACATCGGTACTAACAAGGATGTTGTTATTCCAACTGCCTCTGACTTTACTTCAAGAAACATTCCAGGTGCATTAGATAACGCCGAAGTTCAAATCGATGCAAAGGTTATGAAGAGCGTTATTGATAACGGTGCAACTAGCATTTCCTTCTCAGACACTGCATCAAACGAAACAGTTAAGGCAACAGGATTTGACTGGACTGGTGCAATGTCTGACAGTGAATCACTTGCAAGTGTTGACCTCGAAAGACTTGATACTTCAGAAGTTGTAAATATCTCAAACCTCTTCAAGGGTGACGTAAACCTGAAGACAGCTAACGTCTCTGGTTGGGATACTCACTCTATCTTCAATATGAGCGGAGCATTCATGAACACTGGTTTGACTAGTGTTGATGTTGCAAAGTGGAACACATCCGCTGTTGAAGACATGAGCAACATGTTCAGTGGTAGTCAAATCAGCGAATTTAACCTCTCAAGTTGGACTACTACTGGTGTTACTGACATGAGCAACATGTTCTCAGATAACGCTGCATTTACAAGTCTCGACCTGTCAAGCTGGAACACCCAAAATGTAACATCTATGGCGGGGATGTTCAGTGGAGATACTGCGTTGAAGACTTTGAACACGACTGGTTGGAACACCGGTAAGGTTACTAACATGTCGGGTATGTTCTACCAAGCTAGTGCATTAACCGACCTCGATATTGCTAACTGGGATGTATCAAGCCTTACTAATATTGAAATGATGTTCGAAGGTGCAAGTTCTATTACCAGTCTCGATTTATCAGCTTGGAAGACTGACAAATTGACTGACATGATGGAAGCCTTTAATGGAATGACATCACTTCAAAGCCTGAATGTGTCTACTTGGAACACCTCAAATGTTACCGGCTTGATGGGGGTATTTGATGGTACCAAGTCATTGAAGTCCTTAGACCTTTCTAATTGGGATACTTCAAATGTTCAAGGTACGAACAACATGTTTGCAAACTCCGGCTTGGAAACTATCAACATTTCTGGTAACAAGTTTGTACTGCCATCCGACATCACTCGTGTAAGTGGCATGTTCGACGGTACTTCACCAGTTCTGGTTGTTGTTAAGGACGCTACTGAAAAGGCCAAGATCAGCAGCCAATTAACTGATTTGACTGCTAAGATCAACGGTATTGGTAGTGTTATTACTTACAAGGTAAACACTCCACAACTGCTGACTGCGGACGAATACCAAAACCAAGTTAAGAACGATAAGGCTAAGGTAAATGCAATCGTAGCTAACAAGAACCATACATTCTATGAATTTGCTAACAAGTACTACACCCAATTAGGATTAGATAGTACTGCCGATACTGCTGATAGCACTGACTTCGGTCCAAAAGCCCAAGCATTGCACACTTTGGCAGGCCTTTTGAGCAACTACGTATGGAATAGTGCCGACACTGGTAACTACCTTAAGGACTACACTATTACTACTGATGACTCTACTCCTAAGGCTTTTGCTACCGGTACTTTCAGAGGTACGATTGGTAACATTGGCTGGACTTGGGCCAAATCATCCGATGGTAATGTTTCTCTTGCTAACACAGTTGGAGATAGTGCCAATATTGTAATTCCAACTATTAGTGACTTTGTAAATAAAGGTATTGTTTACAGACCTGGAATTACCGGTGGGGATTACTTGCCGATTACCAAGAACAATTCTGTTTACATTAACGCTAGTGTTATGAAGAACTTAGCTTCAAAGGCAACTTCTATCACAATTTCTGATGTTGATCCTAATGAAAAGGTGATTGCTAACAGATGGGACAATTGGCGTGCAACATTTGGTAGTGATGGTACTGAAGATCAAGCTAAAGCGTTTACTTTGCCTTTGAAAGTCCTTGATCTTAGAAAATTAGACACATCAGGAATTACTGATATGGCTCAAATGTTCCGTGGGTTAACTCTCGATAGCCTTGACCTTTCAACATGGAATACTGACAATGTGACTAACTTCAACAACATGTTTGAATTCTCTCACATTAAGTCAATGAACCTTGATGGCTTGATTACTAAGAATGCAACGAAAATCACTTCAATGTTCCGGAATGCAACAGATCTTAAGACTCTAACTGTTAAGGATTGGGATCTCTCTGGAATTACCAATCTTGCAGGACTTTTCCAAGGTGACACAGCAATTGAATCACTTGACCTCTCAACTTGGAACACTTCAAATGCAACTGCGATGAACCACATGTTTGCCAATGATACTGCATTGACTTCCCTTAACCTGGGTGGATCATTTGATACTTCAAAGGTTACTAACATGACTGCCATGTTCCAAAACTTGACTAATTTGAAGTCATTGGATCTTGCCAACTTTGATACTAACCAAGTAACCAACATGACTAACATGTTCGCTGGTTCAAACGCATTGAACACTCTGAATATCTCAGGTGATAAGTTTGTAATTGGTAATAATGTTACAGTCGACAAGATGTTTGCCTACAGAAAGTCAAACAATCCAATTCTTATTGTTACTAAGGATGATACGGCTAAGAACCAAATTCTTTCTAACGCAGACAACAAGGCATCACTTAATGATCTGAGCTTTACTGTTAACGGTAATACCCAAAACACTGCCCAAATCATGACTAAGGCAGATTACACTAAGCAAGTTACTGATGATCTTGCCACTGTTAATAAGGTAGCAAGTGCTGATGGTGATCTTAACTACGGTCTTATTGACACATACAACGCTAACCAAGCATTGACTGGTGTTCCTGCTGACCCAGATACCACTAACTTCGGTCCAAATGCACAAGCTCTCCACGCGGTTGCTACTGCATTGAAGAACAACCCAGAAGCTGGTACCACGATAAGCAGCTCTCCTGCAGCAAATCCATTGCTCATGATGTTTGTTGCTACTAATGCAACACCAACTCAACGATACACAGGTGTGATTGTTCCTGATAAGGATTACAGTCTTAGTGAATTAGCTACTGGTTCATTTACTTCATTGATTTCAACTGATCAATCCTACAAGTACAATGACAGTGTTGCTACTCCAGCTAACGACAAGAGCATCATTACTAACCTTCCAGATGCCTACACTGTAAATGGTTGGAAGGACGGTAGTGCACCAACAACTGATAGCACCACTGATGGCAGCTCACGGACTGCATACCTTTCTATCACCACTGGTAACAAGACCTTCTACGTTCCTGTTGTATACACTGTTCAATCAACAAATGAAAAGAACAGCGTCACTACTACAGACAATGTTATCTACACTGTTGGTGAAACTCCAAAGGTTGACGACTTCGTAAAGAACTTGAACAGCGATGCTCAAATTACTACTAACTCATTCGACGGTATGTCTGCTACTACTGACGTTACTTCAGGCTCAGGTAACATCGTCGTTACATTCGGTGATGGCTCTACTAAGACATACACACCTAAGTACTTGGTAGTAAAGGCAAACACTGATGTAGCTGCAGAAACTGTCGGAACAGATATTGACGTTAATAAGTACGTTTCTGTTCCTGCTGCCCCTGTCGACGGCACTATTATTAAGGTTGCTTGGAAGGATGGTCATGCACCTGATAAGACCAAGATGTCTGATGACCCTCAATCAGCAGTCGCAACGGTAACTTGGCTTTCTGCTGACGGAGCAACTGTGCTTGGTACCAAGGACCTTGACGTTCAAGTTACCGTTCAAGGCACTATGGCTGACAAGTACGGCGAAAACATTACCGTTAACAGCCAAACATACAAGTACAAGGCTACTGTTTCTGCAATTCAAAACAGTGACCTTAACGCCTCAGATGATGCCAAGAGTGCTATCAAGTCTATTGACTGGTCTGGAGCTCAACCTGACACGTCTGTAGCCGGTGGTAATGGAACTGCTAAGGTTAAGATCACTTTCAACGATGACTCAACTGTTGAAAAGGATGTTCCATATACTGTTGGAAACTCAACTAAGGCTGACGTTTCATCATACGGAATCAATGCTAGCGATGCGGTTTACGATCTTCGTCAACAAATCGACTTGGATCAAGAAATGAAAGATCGTTTGTCTAACGTTCCTAACGATGCCACTGTAACTTGGTCTAGAACGCCTGATACTTCACAAGTTGGTAAGTTCAAGGGCGGATTTACTATCAAGCTTGGTGACGGTTCAACTATCACTAGAAGTTTCAGTTACACTGTTCGTTCAACTAAGGACAGCAACAACGTATACGGTAAGACTCCTGTATTCAAGGTAGGCGACGAACTTTCTGTTGACTCACTCTTTGGTGTTAACCCAAGTGATACATCAGTAGTAACTTCTGAACTTGGTGACACTAACACTGTTGGTGAACACACAGCAAAGGTAACCGTTAAGTTTGGTGATGACTCAACTAAGGAATTCACCACTACTTACCTTGTGACTAAGGCTAAGGATTCAGTTCCGGTTGCACGTCCAACTGACACTGTTGACGCTGCAAATTACGTAGATCTTCCTCAACTTTCTGATGGTACTAAGGTATCTGCAAGCTGGCTTGTTGCACCTACAATGAAGTCTTCTGCAGATCCACAAAGCTTGAAGGTAGTTGTAACTTGGAACGATGCTAATGGTAACTACCTCGGTTCAGCAACTGTTCCTGTTTCTGTTTACGTAATGGACATGGCAACTCAATACGGCCCTAACATTACTGCAAACGAAAAGACTTACGACTACAAGGAAGCTAACCCAACTGTTGACAAGTCTGACCTGAATATTACTGATGCAGTTAAGGAAGAAGCTCTTAAGAACATTGCTAGCGTTCAATGGACTGACGATTCTCAAAAGCCAGATACTTCAGTTCCAGGCAAGAAGTCTACTACTGGTATCAAGGTAACATTTACTGATGGTTCAGTTCTTCCATTGACTCTTAGTTACAATGTTGGACCATCAAAGGCATCAGACATCGATAACTACAACATCAATGTAACTGACGCTACTTACAACCAAAAGCAAAGTATTAATGACGATACTGATGCTCAAGCTCGTGTATCTAACTTGCCATCAGATGCTACAGTTGCATGGAAGAACAAGCCATCAACTGATACTGTTGGTACTTTCGAAGGTTCAGTTACTATCACATTTGGTGACAAGAACTCAGTAGAAAAGACTTTCCACTACACTGTTCAATCTGATAAGGGCACTAGTGACATCCACACTACTGATGCACGTGTTTACGTTCTCGGTGACACAATTAGTCAAGATGATTTCATCACTGGTATCCCAACTGATGCTCAAGTAACTGACGATCTTCAAGACACTAATAGCCTCGGTGAACGTGTCGCTCGTGTAAACGTAACGTTCGGTAACGGTACTAAGAAGAACTACACATTCAAGTTCCTTGTTGTGCAACCAACTAAGGATGTTGCTCCAGTACGTCCAAGCTCAGAAGGCGACATTAAGGCTTCAGATTACGTTGAAGCCGGTGCTAAGGTAGATGATTCTCAAGTTGACTACACTTGGGAAAAGGCTCCTGTGAAGTCACAATCTTCAATGAATCCACAAGATGCTTCAGTACTTGTAACTTACAAGGATACTGATGGCTCTACTTTGGCTACTAAGGTTGTTCCAGTTAAGGTTCTCGTTGTTACTGAAGCTGACCAATATGGCCCAAGCATCTCAGTAAACAAGAAGAACTACGACTACAAGCAATCTGACACTTCAATTAAGACTACAGACCTTACTGCTACTGGTGATGACAAGGACGCTGCATTAGCTGCAGTTGATTCATTGTCATGGCCAGCAGAAGGTACTCAACCAAACACTAACCAAGCTCAATCAGAAGGTTCATCACAAGTACAAATCACGTTCAAGGATGGTAGTACCACTGTTAAGAACTTCGATTACACAGTTGGTAAGTCAACTTCTACCAAGTCATCTGACTACGGTGTTGAAACCACTCCAGGTGTATACACTCTTAACCAAGACTTAGATGATACTGATGCAGCTGCTCGTGTAAGCAACTTGCCAAACGATGCATCTGTTGTTTGGTCACAAAAGCCAAACACTTCTACTACTGGTACTCGTGATGCTCAAGTGAAGATCACATACGGTGACGGAACTTCTGAATACAAGGATGTTAAGTACACTGTTAAGTCATCCAAGACTGCAAATGACCTTACTGTAAACGACCACTTAATCTTTACTCAAGGTCAAGCAACATCTAAGGACGACTTCTTCGATGGTGCATCAGACGACATCACGTTCACTAATGATTCCGTTGATACGCAAACTGTTGGTGAACACACTGCTACTATCCACGCTAAGTTCGGTGATGATAGTGAAGCGGACTACACTGTTAAGTACCTTGTTGTGAAGGCTAAGGAAAATGTTGACCCAGCACTTAAGGGTTCAACTATTGCTGCTTCCGATTACGTTGACGTACAAACACCTACTGACGGTAAGGTTGCCGTAACTTGGAAGACTGGCAGTGAACCTGACTCTTCAGTTTCATCAGCTGATCCACAACACGTAACTGCTGTTGTAACTTGGACTGATGACAACGGCACAGTTTGGTCAACTAAGGAAGTACCAGTTAACGTAGTAGTTAAGTCAATTGCTGATCTTTACGGTGATCAAATCACTGTTAACGACAAGCAATACGCTTACAAGGAAGCTAACCCAGGTATTCAATCAACTGACTTGAACGCCGATCAAAAGGTTAAGGATGCATTCCAAAGCTTCGAATGGGTAACTACTCCAGATACTTCTGTTCCAGGCAAGTCTGATACTACTCAAGTGAAGATTACCTTCAAGGACGGAAGCTCTGTACAAAAGGATGTTAAGTACACTGTTGGTCATTCTAACGTTACTGATGCTGACAGTTACAACATTTCTACTACTAAGGGTGACTACCTGTACAAGCAAACTCTTCCTGAAGATGAAGCTAAGAACCGTCTTGTAAACCTTCCATCGGATGCCAAGGCTGAATGGAAAGTTGCACCAGATACCACTCAACTTGGTGACGGTACTGCAACAGTTAAGATCACGTTTGCTGACGGTAACTCAATTGAAAAGACTGTTGAATACACTGTTAAGTCCACTAAGGACAACAATGATGTTCAATTCACTAGCCACCAAATCTTCACTGTTGGTGAACCTCTTACTCAAGACAAGTTCATCACGAACATCCCATCAGATGCTAAGGTAACTAGTGAAGACCTCGGTAGCACTGATTCTATTGGTGACCGTGTTGCTAACATCACTGTTCAATTCGGTGACGGACACAAGAAGAACTACCAAGCTCTCTACATGACTGTTAAGGTTAACGACAACGTATCAGCTGTTCGTCCAAACACTACTGCAGACCCTGCTAACTACGTAACTGTTCAATCACACGGTGACGGTAGCACTTCTACTGTAACTTGGTCTAAGGAACCTGACCTTACTACTTCTTCAGCTGAAGCTAAGGATGCAACTGTACACGTAACGTGGACTGATGCATCTGGTAAGCAATTAGCTAGTCGTGACATTAACGTTAAGGTATCTGTCCTTTCTGAAGCTGACCAATACGGTGACAGCATCTCAGTAAATGACAAGAAGTACGACTACAAGGCTACTGACACTGACGTTAAGAAGAACGATCTTAGCGCAACTGGTACTGATGAAAATGATGCATTATCTGCTGTTAAGTCTGTTGACTGGGCAGAAGGTGCTACTAAGCCAGATACTAGTGTTGCAAACAGTCAAGGTACTTCAAAGGTTAAGATCACATTTAACGATGGTAGTTCTGTAGAAAAGACATTTAACTACACTGTTGGTGCATCTACTGCTGATAAGTCTGATAGCTACGGCGTTTCAACTACTGCAGGTGAATACAAGCTTAACCAATCACTGACTAACCAAGATGCTAAGGCTCGTGTAACCAACTTGCCAAACGACGCAACTGTTGAATGGTCTGAACAACCAAATACTGCTGAAGTTGGCGAAGGTACTGCAACAGTCAAGATTACTTACGGTGATGGAACCGTTCAATACAAGAATGTTCCTTACACTGTTAAGTCATCAAACACTGCTAACAATGTACAAACCACTGGCAACGTGATCTACACTGTTGGTCAAACTGGTTCTAAGGATGACTTCTTGAAGAACATCCCTAGTGATGCAACTGTAAGTGGTGATACTTTCGACACTGCAAATGTTGGCGAAGGTAATGCTACTATCCGTGTTGTATTTGGTGATAAGACTTCAACTGATTACCCAGTTAAGTTCCTTGTTGTTCAAGCTAAGACCGCTGATGCAGTTCGTCCTGGTACTGATATCAAGGCTTCTGATTACGTCAATGTTCCAGAAACTACCGACGAATCTACTTTAGAAGTAACTTGGAAGACTGCTCCAAACAACCAAGTTTCATCAACTACTGCACAAACAGCCACTGCTCTTGTAACTTGGAAGGACAAGGACGGCAAGACCTTAGCTACTAAGGATGTTGACGTTCAAGTATTAGTTGTTTCAGAAGCTGACCAATACGGTGCAAATGTTTCTGTAAACGACAAAACTTACGATTACAAGCAAACTGTTTCTAACCTTGACAAGACAGCTCTTACTGCTGAAGACAATATCAAGGCTGCTGTAACTTCAATTGATTGGGTTGGCAACAAGCCAGATACTTCAGTTCCAGGTAACACAGGAACTGCTAAGGTTAAGATCAACTTCAACGATGGCAGCTCTGTAGAAAAGGATGTTAAGTACACTGTTGGCCAATCAACGGCTTCTAAGGCAGATACTTACGACATTTCTACTACCAAGGGTGTCTACACTTACGGCCAAGACTTAACGAATGAAGACGCCAAGGCTCGTGTAGAAAACCTCCCATCTGATGTTAAGAGTGTTGAATGGGTAACTAAGCCAAACACTAACCAAATCGGTGACGGTACTACTCAAGTTAAGATTACGTTCGGTGACGGTACTTCAATTACCAAGGACGTAGATTACACTGTTCAATCTACTCGTGATCACAATGACGTTAGGGTTGCCAGTCACAGCATCTTCACTGTTGGCGAAGAACTTACTACTGACAAGTTCATCTCTAACTTGCCATCAGATGCTCAAATCGTTAGATCATCTCTTGGTGACACTGATTCAACTGGTGATCGTGTTGCAAACATCACTGTTAAGTTCGGTGACGGACACAACAAGTTTTACCAAGCAAACTACATGGTTGTTGAAGCTAAGTCTGACGCTCCGGTAGTACGTCTTAACGCCACTAACGTTGATCCTGCTGACTACTTGAATGTTCAAGGTCACAACTCAACTTCTGGTGAAACTAATACTCTCGAATGGGCTACTGCTCCAAAGACTGATGTTTCATCTACTACTCCACAAAGCGCTGTAGTCCGCGTAACTTGGAAGGATGCAAATGGCGACACATTAGCAACTCGTGATATTACAGTTCCAGTAACTGTTCTTTCCGAAGCCGATGAATACGGTGCAAGCATCGCAGTTAATGACAAGAACTACGATTACAAGGCTACTAACACCGATGTTAAGACTAGTGACCTTACTGCTTCTGGCGACAAGGCTAAGGATGCATTAGCTGCCGTTAAGTCTGTTGACTGGGCAGAGGGTGCTGCTAAGCCTGATACTAGTGTTGCTAAGTCAACTGGCAAGTCTAGCGTTACTATCACATTTAACGACGGTAGTACTTTAACTAAGGACTTCAACTACAATGTTGGACCTTCAACATCTGACAAGTCTTCCGATTACGGTGTTGATGTAACTGCTGGTGAATACAAGCTGAATCAAACATTGGATAATGATGATGCTAAGGCTCGTGTAACCAACTTGCCAAATGATGCTCAAGTTGAATGGAATAAGCAACCAGATACTTCCGTTGTAGGTTCTGGTAAGGCAACTGTTAAGATTACTTACGGTGATGGTTCATACAACTACAAGGACGTTGACTACACTGTTAAGTCATCAAAGGACGCAAACAACATTGAAACTACTAGCGATGTAATCTTCACTACTAGCGACACTGCTACTAAGGAAAACTTCTTGAAGAACATTCCTAGTGACGCAACCGTAACTGGTGATGACTTCGATACTTCTACTGTTGGTGCTAAGTCCGCAACTATTCACGTTGTATTTGGCGACAAGACGGAAGCTGATTACTCTGTAAACTACATTGTTGTTAAGCCTAATGACAATGTTGCAGCTGCACGTCTTAACACTGAAGTGAATGCTTCTGATTACGTTTCAGTTCCAACTACTGAAGACGGTTCAACTGTTGAAGTTTCATGGAAGCAAGGCAGTGAACCTAGCATGACTCAATCATCCAAGACTCCACAAAAGGCTGTTGCAGTCGTAACTTGGACCAAGGATGGTAAGACGATCACCAAGGATGTTCCTGTAAATGTATTAGTTGTTTCAATGGCCGACCAATACGGCGACATCATCGTGGTTAACAACAAGAACTACGAATACAAGCAAACTAATACTGCAGTTACTAAGGACGACATTAACACTGGTGAACAACCTGCACGTGACGCTATTTCTACTATTACTTGGGCAACTGGTGCAAAACAACCAGACACTACTCAAGCTAAATCAGAAGGGGACACTAAGGTAACCATCACATTCTCTGACGGTAGTTCTATCGACAGAAATGTTCACTACACTGTTGGTGAGTCTTCAGCAAACCATGCAGATGACTACAACATCACTACTTCAAAGGGTACTTACACTTACAACCAAGAAGTTTCTGCTGAAGAAGCTAAGAACCGTGTAAACAACCTTCCATCAGATGCACAAGTAGAATGGGTAACTAAGCCTGACACTACAAAGATTGGTGATGGTAAGGCTAGCGTTAAGATTACGTTCGGTGACGGTACTTCAATCACCAAGGACGTAGACTACACTGTTCAATCCACCCGTGATAACAACAGTGTTCAAGTTAAGAACAACAGCATCTTCCTAGTTGGTGAAGAACTGAAACTTGAATCATTCCTTACTGGTATCCCATCAGATGCTACTGTTACTAAGCAAAACCTAGGTGACACTAGTGAAATTGGTGATGGAATTGCTAACATTACTGTTCAATTCGGTGATGGACACAAGAAGTCTTACCAAATTGAATACATGGTTGTTGATACCAAGAAGAATGTTCCATCCGTACGTCCAAATACTGAAGTTAAGGCTTCCGACTACCTGAACGTACAAGACCACAACTCTAGTGAAGGTCAAACTAATACTATTACCTGGGCAACTGCACCAGATACTTCAGTTTCATCTACTGAACCACAAAATGCAGTCGCACGTGTAACTTGGTTAGATGCAAACGGTAAGGTATTAGCTACTCGTGATGTTCCAGTTAAGGTAACTGTTGTTTCTGATGCTGACCAATACGGCGCGGACATCACTGTTAACGACAAGGCTTACGAATACAAGCAAACTGATACTTCAGTTAAGAATGCTGATCTTAAGTCTGATAACACTGATGCATTAGCTGCTGTTAAGTCCATCGACTGGGCAAAGGATGCTACTAAGCCTGACACTACTCAAGCTAAGACATCCGGTGACACTAAGGTAACTATCACATTTGCTGATGGTAGTTCTGTAGACAAGACTGTTCACTACACAGTTGGTGCTTCACAATCTGACAAGGCAGATGATTACGGTGTTACTACTAAGGATGGCGAATACAAGCTTAACCAAGTTCTTAATGACGATGATGCTAAGAAGCTGGTTACTAACTTGCCATCAGATGCAACTGTTGTTTGGGGTACTAAGCCAGACACTTCTAAGCCAGCTGTAGACCAACCAGCAACTGTACAAATCACATTTGGTGACGGTAAGACTGTTACTAAGGATGTTAAGTACACTGTTAAGTCCACTAAGGATAACAACAACCTTGCTACTGTTGATGGTGTAATTTACAAGGTCGGTGACAAGCCAGTTAAGACTGATTTCTTCACGAACGTTCCATCTGACGCTACTGTTGCTAACTACCAAGCATTCGAAACTGATGCCATTGGTGAACACACCGCTACACTTACTGTCGTATTCGGTGACAACTCTACCAAGGACTACACCGTTAAGTACGTTGTCGTTA
>JAUMUB010000017.1 GCA_030530905.1 Bifidobacteriaceae bacterium
TATTTACGCAATTTAAAACATCTTATAGATATAAATTAATAACATGCTATAAAAAACGACAATAACTTCGTGACATGTTCGCAATATTAATTACATACAATAAAAATATTCGCCTATTGTACTACTGGTGACTTTTAAGGAGAAAGATGAACAAGTCCCGTAAAAACATTCTACGTACACTTATCGCTGCAACAACTGTAGCTATTCTTGGTTTTACTGCAGCATGTGGTGCAAGCAGTTCTAACACTTCTAGCAATAGTGACGATATTACTCAACAAACAATCAATCCTGGCACTTTAACAATTGCAACCGGCGAGCCAGCTTATACTCCATGGGTTATTGATGACAACCCTGCAAGCGGTAAAGGCTATGAGGCTGCTGTTGCTTATGCAGTTGCAGAAAAGCTTGGTTTTAAGAAGAGTCAGGTCAAGTGGACTCGCACCACTTTTGATGCTGCAATTGCTCCAGGCGCAAAAGATTTCGATTTAAATATTCAGCAGTTCTCAATTACAGATGAGCGTAAGAAGGCTGTAGACTTCTCTTCAAGCTACTACAATGCAACCCAGTCTGTGATTGTTAAGAAAGATTCAAAGTATGCTTCTGCTACGAGTATTGCAGATCTTAAGGATGCAACTATTGGTGCAATGGTTGGTTCGACAAGCTATGATTTCGCTAAAAAGTTGATTAAGAGCGATATTCAAACTTTCAACGATAATGCTGTTATCGCTCAAGCTCTTGATTCAAATCAGATTGACGCTCTTGTAGTGGACACTCCTACCGCACAGTATATGGTTCAATCCGATCAGGTAACTGACGGCGTAGTTGTTGGTCAGCTTGCTAACTCTGAAGATCCAAACGGAACCGGTATTGTTCTTCCTAAGAATTCTGCTTTAACTTCTGCAGTAACTAAGGCTGTTAACGAGTTAGATAAAGACGGTACTCTTAAGAAGCTTCAGAACGAGTGGCTTAAAGAATACACTGTTGACGTGCCAACATTAAAATAATGTTCAACAATCTGAACATAATAAAACATAAATATTAAAAACATTTATACTTAAGAAAATGAGCATGAATCAAACATCTACGCAAAATGTTAGTGAGATTGAACTTGATCGAATCAAGTATAGGCGTGCTCAAGGTTTGAAATCAGTCGCAATTAGCATCGCAAGTACTTTAGTACTTGTTGGTGCTATTGCGGCTTTTTTGTTAACTTCGCCTGGTTGGAAACAAGTTCAAGAATCATTTTTCTCACCTGAATATTTTATTAAATCATTCCCTGCAGTTCTTAATGGTCTTTGGGTAAACGTACAAGTGCTCTTCTTTGCACTGATTGGCGTTGCTATCCTTGGAACATTGCTTGCTGTTGTTCGAATTAGCAAAACACCAGTATTATTCCCATTGCGTGTTTTATCGCAATTCTATACCACTGTTATGCGTGGTATTCCAATGCTTGTTGTGTTATATGTTATCGGCTTTGGCATTCCTGGCTTGGGAATTTTTGGACGTATTCCTGCGACAACACTCGGCACTATTGCTGTTATCTTAAGCTATAGCGCGTATGTTGCTGAAGTTCTGCGTGCAGGCTTCCAAGATGTGCATCCTTCACAGCGTGCTTCTGCGCGTTCTTTAGGACTTACAGCTGGTCAGACTATTCGCATGATCATAATTCCACAAGCATTACGCAAGGTAGCTCCAGCTTTGATGAACGATTTTATTTCCATGCAAAAAGACGTGGGCTTAATCTCTGTTCTTGGAGCAGTTGACGCTGTTCGAGCAGCACAAATTGATGTTGCCCAAAGCTACAATTTCACTCCTTATATTGTTACCAGCGTTCTATTCATTCTTATGAGTGTTCCATTTATCCTCCTCAACGATTGGTATGCAGAACGCCTACGTAAGCGAGAACTTAATGGAGGTGTAGTATGAGCGAACAAAATTCTGCAGTATTACGTATTGAGAATTTGCGTAAATCCTATGGCAAGACTGAAATTTTAAAAGGTATCTCTTTTGACATAGCTCAGCATGAGGTGGTTGCTCTACTTGGCCCTTCAGGATCAGGTAAATCTACACTCATGAAATGCGTGAACCTACTTGAACGCGTTAACGATGGTCAAATCTGGTTAGGTGATACTGATATCACTAATCCTCGCATTAATCAGGATGAGGCACGTTCAAGAATTGGTGTCGTATTCCAGCAGTTTAACCTATTCCCGCACATGAATGTGCTAAAAAATGTTACTCTTGCAGCAATTAAAGTACATCATTGGGATAAGGACAAAGCGAATGATCGCGCATTAGAGCTTCTAGACCGTATTGGCATGAAGCATAAAGCAAATGCCTATCCTGATCAGCTTTCAGGCGGTCAGCAACAACGCGTCGCAATTGCTCGTGCTTTAATGACAAATCCTGAAATGCTGCTTCTTGATGAAATCACGTCTGCACTTGATCCAATGCTTGTTGGAGAAGTGCTTGACATGGTTAAGGAGCTAAAAGATCAAGGCACTACCATTCTTATGGCAACGCATGAAATGCATTTCGCCCGAACTGCAGCAGATCGTGTCGTATTGTTACGTAATGGTGTTGTGGCAGAAAATGGTACTCCAGAAGAGGTTATGGAGAATTCAACAAATCCTGATACGATTGAGTTCTTTAAACACTTTGTGCATTAAAACATAATCAGTAAGGGTGTGTTCAAAACTTCTGAACACACCCTATTTTTTACCTATTTTATCTAACCTTATCGGATATTGCAGCCAATCGAAACTGCAGCTTATGTTATCATAATGATTACGATTACTTGTTGTACGCGCGTATAAACAATACTACTCTTGTAACATCTCATCAGTTTGTTGCACATTCCTCTTCAACTCTGCAACCAGCTGCTCAGTATTTTCAAACGCGATTTGTTGTCGTAAGAATCCTGCAAACTCTAAACGAATTTTATGATTGTACAAATCAATCCACTCATCTTCAATAGCGAAAGCTTCGACTACACGATCATGCAAACCAGTTTGCTGATTATATGTAGGCTTCGTGCCAATAGAAATAGCAGCTTTCCAACGGCGGTGAACAGAATTCAAAGGCTTAACTGTGTCAGACTGCACAGTATCATCAGAGTTCTCTCCTAAATCGACAAGCCACCCTGCATACACTCCATCAACAGGAACGTACCCCTCAACCTGAGTGTCCAAGTTTGCGGTTGGAAAACCGATTGTCCTACCACGCTGTTCACCATGAACTACAACACCCTCTACAGCATGATATCTGCCAAGAATCTCATTCGCGTCATGTATGCGCGCCTGAGAAAGCAAGAAGCGCACATAGGACGAACTCCATACTCGCACCTGCTTATTGTCAAAACTTTTAGTCCAAGCACGATACTCAGCTTTACTCATTGTTTTCACAGGATCAACAGGTTCACCAGCTTCTTTTGGAGCTGTTGGAACAATATCTCGAGGAATACGAATAAGACCAGGGCCAGAATTCTTTACTACCTCAAGTTCAAACACGCCTGTTGCCTGAGCGAGAAGACTAATAGTATCAATATTGCCACTTTTGTTTGCACCAATTGTTGCATCCTCACCAAGAACAAGCGAGCGCATACCCAATTTGCCTACAAGTTGACCTAGGAAGAAACGATACGATTTTGCGGCGAATGCCAGAGTGTATTTCACCACAAAAACATAGTCAAAACCAAATTTCTGTAATTCATGCAAACGCTGATGTGCGCTAGAAATCTGCTGGCCATCATAATAATCTTCCGGTAGTACTGCATTCTTATGCATTGCAGCATACTCGTGTACAAGTGATGGCCTTGGGTCAAACATAATCACCACAGAAAAAGCCTTTAACTGCTGTGCCAGCTCAATATTGCGTTGTAGCACAGCTTTATGCCCTAAATGAACGCCGTCAAATACGCCAATACTCACCACAGACTTTTTATTATTGCTCAATAATGGCCAGTCAACAATACCGTTCTCATCCGGCTGAATATATGTGACTTTCATTCCTTATCCTTATATTAAAAGTACCTACTGCATAATACCAGTTTCATACCGGAAATGCTACAAAAATATTGTTTTATTACGATTAACACAAACATACTCGCAAACAGTTTAATACAGCTAGTTGAACACAACCTCTGGTTTTATCCAACTGCCTGGCATACTTTCACGCATTCTCGCAATCGGCTTATAATGATTCACTATTGCTACCACTTCTTGAGTGCCGGTAATCACGGCGATTGTTGGTTCGTGTACATCGGCTTGAACAAACCGTCCCATACGAAGATCAGCAGCCTCATGCTCACTCACCTCTAATACGGGTAGAATATTCTTTGCACACTCAAACATGGATAACGCTTGCGATGTAGTAGCGTGAGCATTAACAAGCTTTGCTTTACTGCGAATTATTTTACTACCGTCAGCATTCGTGAACTCTTTCTCAACACGCTTCGCTTGCAAGCATCGGGTATCATCAACGTTCATAGAGCCAATACTTACTCTTCTCAAACGTGTCACATAAGCGCCCGTATTCAACAATGTGCCCATATCTCTTGCGAGCGCACGAATATAAGTTCCACTTGAACAATGCACGAGAACGTCACAATCAATATATTGAGCCTGTTCTTCTCGCACCAGAGATACTGATAGCAAATCATATTCAAAAATGGTTATTTTACGAGCCTGTAAATCAACTTGTTTACCCTCTCGAGCTAAATCGTAGGCGCGCTTACCCTGAACTTTAATGGCTGAAAAAGTGTTAGGCACTTGCATAATATCTCCCATGAATTTCTGAGAGATACTTTCCTTTAAGTCACGCTCAAACTCTTCCACATGTTGCACATAATATTGCAATTTTTCAACACTGCTTTTATCTAAGGCTAAAAAGTCACCTTCAGCATCATCACTTGTTGTGTTTGCGCCAAATCTGAATGTTGCCTCATATGTTTTATCGTGCGCAATAATGTATTGTAATAGTTTTGTAGCATTACCAAAAGCAACAATAAGTAATCCTGTTGCCATTGGGTCAAGAGTGCCTGCGTGACCGACTTTCTTCATATGTAGCGCGGAACGTGTTGCGGCAACAATGTCATGACTAGTAACACCTTGCGGCTTGTCAATCAGAAGAATACCTGAGCTTTGCTTTTGTGACACTAGAATCCTTTACAGAACTAATCTAATTCTTCGTATGAGTCCTCATAATCATCATATGAAGATTCCGTATCATCAGACTCTAAATCCTCACCATCTTCAGGCTCATCATGCTTATAAGGATCCGTGTCACCCGCATATTGTGCATTCGCACGTGATTTAGCAAGCTCTTCATCGCGTTTACGAACCATAACAAGAATATCTTCGATTTCTGTTGCCTCACCTGGAACATCATCGTAAACGAAATGCAACTGCGGCGTTAAACGCAGACCAGCTTTAGTTCCAACTAGCGTACGTAAACGACCTTTTGCCTGTTCTAACGCTTGCTTCGCGCGATTACGCTCGCCATCTTCTCTACCCTCATGACCTAGTTGCGTCCAGAAGATTCGCGCATGTTGCAAATCATTGGTTACACGAACTTCAGTAATCGTCACATTTTTTAAACGTTTATCATGCAAATGTGTTTCTATAGATGATGCAATAACGCGTTGAATAAGCGCTGCAATACGAGCTGCACGTGGATTAGTTCCTGCCACAAAAATCCTTTCAAAGGAAAACTTTTTAAACTCTTATCTAGTATAGCGATACTAGGAGAATCAGCCTTCAACAATCATTGATAAAGCTTGTTTTTCTTGTTCTTCATCAGAGATATCAAAGTAACTTTTATTTTTATTTAAACTATCTATCTTGTTCATCTCATCATCGGATAAAACAAAATCAAAAATATCAGCATTTTCACGAATATGCTCTGAATTAGTGCTTTTAGGGAAAATAATATGATTATGTTGAATATGCCAGCGAAGAATAACTTGCGCAACAGTTTTATTATGAGCCTGAGCGATTTCTTCTAACATTGGTAAGTGCAGTAATTCACGGTCACCATGTCCGAGCGGATACCATGATTCAACAGCAATATTGTATGGCTCCATCATGCGCTTAGTTTCGGACTGCAACCAGTATGGGTGTAATTCGATCTGATTTATTGATGGCATAATTTCCGCAACATCAATAATTTCTTGTAATTTTGCACCTTCAAAGTTTGATAAGCCAATCGAACGGATCTTTCCTGCACGTACAGCATCTTCCATCGCCTGATATCCCTCAACATAGTGACCATATGGACGATGTAGTAGTAATAAGTCAAGATAATCAGTATCTAATCGTTGTAGCATTTCGTCAATTGCGCGCGGTGCCACGTCAGCGTTAAACTCGTTCACCCAGAGTTTACTGGTAATCCATACTTCCTCACGAGCGATACCACTATTTTTAACAGCTCTACCAACACCACGCTCATTACGGTAAATATGTGCTGTGTCGATATGACGGTAGCCTTGAGCTAATGCTTCTTCTGTTGCTTGTTGCGTAGCATTATCGCCGTCAATACAAAATACGCCAAATCCAAATTGGGGGATTTCTAAACCATCGTTTAAGGTTAGAGTAGGTCCGATCATAAGCATTCTCCTATAAGCTACTTTGCAATATTCGCAACATACTAGTATATACTATTTTTATCAAATAATGATGTACTAGGTTATTAGTACCAAGTAATTTTCATTTCAACAAACTATTATTCCGATATTATTGTAAATCGTTATTTTACTCGCATATTTTACTTGCCATGATTGTGCGTTACAGTATTTCACATAATCCTATATTCAGATATATTAAGCGTACAGCATTATGCAAAACGCCTTCAAATCACAAAATTACACTGCATATAAAAACACTTTTCTAAATAGTTTTAGGCGCATCCATCTTACAAAAAAGAGGCAAGGTGAAACCTTGTCTCTTTTAAAAATGGTCATGCAAGTTTATGCACGTTTAATCTCTCGCATTTCGAAGGTTTCAATAATATCACCCATTTCAATATCGTTGAATGTTCCGAGGTTAATACCAGCTTCAAAACCTTCTTTAACGGATTGAACATCATCCTTGAATCGGCGCAAGGACGAGATTTCCAAATCATTAACAGTTGCAATACCATCGCGGAGAATACGGCACTTTGTACCACGCTTAACTTCGCCGTCCTGAACCATAACACCTGCAATGTTACCGAACTTAGACGAGCGGAAGATTTCGCGAATCTCACTGTGGGAGGTGACCACTTCTTCATACTCAGGCTTAAGCATACCCTTCAAGGATGCTTCAATATCTTCAATTGCCTTGTAGATGATCGAGTAGTACTTAATCTCCACGCCTTCGCGTTCAGCAAAATCGGCAACCTGACGATTTGGACGAACGTTAAATCCGATGATAACTGCCTTGTCAACAGTTGCAAGATTAACATCATTCTGGGTGATTGCACCAACACCGCGGTGAATAACCTGAATGCCAACCTCGTCAGAAACCTCAATCTTCATCAAGGAGTCTTCCAAAGCCTCAACAGAACCTGAAGAGTCACCCTTGATAACGATGTTCAGCATATCAATCTCAGACTTTGCGAACTGCTCTTTAAGGCTTTCAAGAGACACGATCTTACGTCGTTTCGCAAGCTGGGCTGCGCGCTCAGTTGCCTGACGCTTTTCCGCGATCTGACGTGCAGCACGGTCGTCCGGCGCAACAAGGAACAAATCACCTGCTGTTGGCACTGACGTAAGACCTAACACCTGTACAGGCTGCGAAGGCTTCGCCTCCTTCATTTGACGACCGTTCTCGTCTAACATTGCGCGGACTCGACCGTAGGATGTGCCAGTGACGATTGCGTCACCCACTCGAAGCGTGCCGGACTGCACAAGCACGGTGGCAACTGCGCCTCGACCCTTGTCGAGGCGAGCTTCAATGGTTGCACCTCGTGCATCCATTGAAGGATTAGCGCGCAGATCCAACTCGGCATCAGCAGTTAACAGTACGGATTCAAGAAGCTTGTCCACGTTGGTACCCTGCTTTGCGGAAATATCCACGAACATGGTGTCTCCACCATATTCTTCAGGAACAAGTCCGAATTCGGTGAGCTGACCACGAACCTTATCTGGGTTTGCACCCTGCACATCAATCTTGTTGACTGCAACAACGATTGGAACATGTGCTGCTTGCGCATGGTTAATTGCTTCAACAGTCTGAGGCATAACACCATCATCTGCAGCAACCACGAGGATAGCAACGTCTGTAAGTTCAGCACCTCGCGCACGCATTGCGGTAAACGCCTCGTGTCCAGGAGTATCAAGGAATGTGATTCGACGGTCTTCACCATCTAAGGTGACCTGAACCTGATATGCACCGATACGCTGAGTAATACCACCAGCTTCTCGCGCCACAACATTCGTTCGACGAATAGTGTCGAGCAAACGTGTTTTACCATGATCAACGTGACCCATAACGGTTACAACTGGAGGACGTGGTTTAAGATCTTTATCTTCTTGGAGTTCTTCTTCATCCAAGTCGATATCGAACTGTTGTAACAACTCTTTGTCTTCCTCTTCAGAAGACACCACATTAATATTCCAGCCGATTTCTTCGCCAAGAATTTGGAATGTGGACTCGTCAAGAGATTGGGTTGCTGTTGCCATTTCACCCAAATGCATTAACACAGTTACTAATGCTGCTGGGTTCACACCAATCTTTTCAGCAAGGTCAGCTAATGAAGCACCCTGGCGAAGTCGAATTGTTTGACCATTACCAGATGGAATGCGAACACCACCGATGGTTGGCGCTTTCATCTCTTCGCTTTCCTGACGCTTTGCAAGCCTGTTCTTACGAGCCTTTGAAGACTTGCCACCCTGCTTACCAAAAGCACCTGCAGCTCCTCCGCGACCACGACCGCGTGGTGGTCCACCTGCTGCTGGAGCTGTTTGGAAGCTTGGCGCTCCAAAACGTCCATTCGAGCGACCGCCACCCTTTTGGGTTGGCTGTGCTACATTACCGCTCTGCTGAGCTTTTGCCTGATAATTGCCGCCGCCACGGTTTGGATTACCTCCACGATTCTTACCTTTTGTAGGGCGTGAACGACGTTCTTCTGCTCCATTCGCATTAGCATTAGCGGCATTACCTGCACCTGCTTTGCGATTAGGCTTTGACATTGGATGTGGGCGTGGAATATCACCAGGTGTAGGTGATTTCATGCCCTGCTTACGACTAAATGGATTGTTGCCAGGTCGAGGTCCGGAAGTTTTAGCACTACCTGATTTTACTCGAGGTGCTTGAGGCATCGGAATATCGATTTTTGGCTTATTATCCTTCTGAGTATTATTTGATGCAGCCTTCTTCTCAGCTTTTAGCGTTTCTGCTTTATCCTCTTTAACAGCAGCTTTAGCTGGCTTAGCTTTAGCAGCAGGTTTTGCAGACTTTTCACTTGTTGGCTTAGCTGTTTTTTTAGCCTGAGTAGCAGGCTTTGCTGGTTTAGCTTCTTGTGCTGCTGGCTGATTTTGCACAAAAGCTGCTTTAAGTTTGCGTACAACTGGAGCTTCGACTGTTGATGAAGCAGTCTTGACAAACTCACCTAATTCTTTAAGTTTCTCAAGCACTACCTTGCTTTCAACGCCTAATTCCTTAGCTAATTCATATACGCGCTGTTTTGCCACGAATTTTTCTCCTAATTCTGCAGTTGCGCGCACATGCACACAACTACTTTCTGTTGATTTCGAGCCGTTCTCGTCTCATCGTTCAACCATGATCGTATAACCTCTTTCTTAATCAGCGTTACGCTGATTAACCGAAGTCAAGCATACTCTTGCCATTGGATTGAAACTACTATTCACCAGACTGTGATTCTTCTTGATGAACATCAGATTGTGATTGTATTGATTCAATACCAATCTTCCATCCTGTAAGCTTTGCTGCAAGGCGGGCATTCTGACCTTCCTTACCGATTGCTAATGAGAGTTGATCCTCATTAATTAAAGCCACAGCAGTCTTATTCTTTTCACTTACCACTCGTACTTCTGATACAACTGCAGGTGATAATGCTGCAGCTACGTATTCTTCAGGATTTGTTGAGTAGTCAACAATATCAATCTTCTCTGGACCTAAGTTTTCCATAATTGCGCGGACTCGACTACCACCAGGGCCGATTAACGCACCTTTTGGATTAATACCTTCAACATTTGCGCGAACAGCAATTTTTGTACGAGCTCCAGCTTCACGTGCAATTGACATAATGGAAACAGCACCTGAAGTGATTTCTGGCACTTCACGTTCAAACAATCGACGTACAAGATCTGGATGTGAACGTGACACCACGATTTCTGGACCGTGTAATCCTCGTCCAACGTTCACAACATATACGCGAAGACGTTCCCCATGATAATATCTCTCACCTGGCACCTGCTCTCGGCGTGGCAATAATGCTTCAACATCGCCCACTGCAATATGAATGTTGCTGGAATCTTTTCTATCCTGCTGAACAATACCAGTAATAAGCTTATTCTTTTGACCTGAAAAAGCACCTAATACTCGATCATCCTCAGCTTTACGGAATAATTGTCCTATTACTTGACGAGCTGTCGCAGCTGCTACTCGACCAAAATCTTGTGGAGTATCATCATATTCCTCACCAAACTCAATTGGAGGGTGCGGATTTTCTTCGGTAGGTTTTACTCGAATCTCATCGCGAGCCCAGATAGTAAATGCACCTGCGCGCGCATCTAATTCTACGCGAAAATGCTTTGCCGAATGAGGGGTCTTCAAGTATGCAAGACGTAGAGCTTCGGATAATGCCTCATCTAATGTCTCTGAATCGATACCTTGCTCTTGAGCAAGCTGGTGAATACCTGTTAGGTCTAGTTCCACGATAAGACCTCCCTATATGAAGTTATACGTATATAATAAATAAATGCTATTTAGAAAATAGTCACATACAGCTACTATTCTATGTGTTTATGCAGACACATTTACGCACGCATTCACTTACATCAATGCTACGAACTTTTTATCAGCTCAGTGTAAGTTTCGTATTAGTAATGTGTCTTTCAGCATGCTCACTACCAGTACTAGAAGGGCAACCAAGCAATACTCAAGTTGTAGACGTATGTAACACTACATTGAGCTCTGCGGAAAAGAACTCAGACAATTCACAAACGCTACCATTTGCTTTTATGCAAGCAATTGTAGCTCAAAACGCTACTTCTCAATGGCTAAACACTGCAACAACGTGTCCTCAATTTTACAATACTGCTGTTATTCGAGCCGCTCAATCAATGTACACGCAGAAAATTCTTGCTGATAAACTCGGCGTAACTCCTGCATTCTCCCCTATTTTCCGACTTGACAATGTGAAAGCGTTAAGCTTAGACGATTTAAATGCTCAACATATTATGCTTGCAACAGATCGTGCTGGTTTTGCTTTAGAAGTTATTGCAGGTAAAAAAACAGATCTTTCACTACTTAGTTTAAGCGATAATTTAAGAACAGTATCAAATCAAGTTCTTACCATTACTCAATTATCTAAAGATCCTCGCCAAAAAATCTACGATGCAAACACAATAATGAACAATGTGGATTCAATGATTGACCCCTCAACTCATTTGCTCGCTCCAACAGTAAGTATTATTGAAATCAACTGTGTGCGCGAAAGTCTTGCATCAATTAATTTCAGCAAAAATGCTTTTGCGAAGAATTCTCTCGATCAGAACACAGGAATGAAACAGCTCGCATTGCTACTAGCATCATATATGTATGATGCGTTTACTCGAGGATATCCTTCAGGTGACTTCGCACTACTTCACCAGTAAGAAACTGCGCTTAATAAATTATTTCACACTATTTCATCAATAAAACTCTGCAATAACAGCATTTTATATTTATTTTTTAGGATTCTTTAAGGTTACACTATGACTTATTTAAGATAAGAGTAGTTAAATATAAATATCAGCACAAAGCTGAATATATCTTCTTCTCTTCTCTCATATGGTTCTGCATTAGGCAGAACCTTTTTTATCCTCGAAATAGTAAGAACAACACCATGCACTAAGTGTTGTAAATCTATTTCATTTCCAGCTTCTATTTATTACATTTCCTCTTCTAAATTCTGTAAATATTAGCTGAATAATATTTGGCAATACAAGATAGAAATATCACACACTTGAAAACTAAAACAATTTCTACATAGCAAAATCCTCGTCATGAATATAACTTCATAACGAGGATTTACAGGCGGATGAGGCGGGATTTGAACCCGCGAAGGTTTAACCCTTACACGCTTTCGAGGCGCGCTCCTTCGACCGCTCGGACACTCACCCATAGTTGCTTACTTCACACATGCTCAGCACGAACAAAAAGCAACTTTCAAATTATAAAATACAGTTAAGACTCAGTCCAAACTTCTTTTTGCGCGCACCAAATCAGCGCGTGAGGCAAGTAAGTCATCTTGAGGATATTCAACGTGTTCCAGCGTTAAACCACACGCATCAATAGGGCCGGTTGACCCCTCACGTAATGGATGTTGCATTTTCTCTTCAAACCAATCCAACGTTTTTTTATGCATACCAATTTGGACGCAAGCATTTACCAGTGAGCGAACCATATTATGCGCGAACGCGTCCGCTACAATAGTAAAACACAGTAAGCCAGATTCAACCGTATCAGGATTATACGCAATCTGTGTTTTTTTTGCAGTTTCGGACAGCAAAGTACGATTATCTATTCTTTCCCAATACGCTGTTTTTACTTCACGAATTGTTGTCCCATTTGGATTTGGTATTGCGAACGAACCAAAATCATGTAAACCGATAATTAACCCAGCCGCTTCATTCATCAGTTTAATATCGAGTTTTTGTCGTATTCTCAATATGCAATTGCGAAGTCGTGGATCATAAGAACGTTCATCATCACAAATACGATACACATACGTTCTATCCAACGCCGAAAAACGGGCATCAAAGCCCTCAGGAGCTTCACTCACACTATGAACAGCAATATCTGAAGGAAGCACACGGCGCAGCCGGTATTCCAAAGCGTGTATAGCGTCAGTTTGCATATAACCAACACATCGTTGCAAGCTTACCTCGTCCACATCAACGTGACAAACTTGGTGATTAGCATGAACACCAGTATCAGTTCTTCCCGCAACCACAATTTGCAAGAATTGATCGCCAGATTGAATACGAAGAAGTTTTTCTAACGCATGTTGTAACTCACCTTGCACAGTTCGCAATGTTGGCTGTTTTGCCCAGCCATGAAAGTTAGTGCCATCATAAGCTAAATCAATTCGTATTCTCATCAACATTAATTATAAAATCCGCTATCTATAAACAACGTTAAAATTAAAAGGCCAGAAACATAATGCTTCTGACCTTTTAATAACGCTTATCAGAGAATTACTCTGCTGCTTCTTCGCTTGTTGCTTCTGCAGTTGGTTCAGCTTCCTTAGTTGCTTCTTCTTTAGCTGCAACCTTAGTAGCTGCCTGTGCTTCCTTTACAACACTCTTCTTAGCAACAGGCTCGGTAACAAGCTCAATAATAGCCTGTGGAGCATTATCGCTAGTACGTGGAGCAATCTTAACAATGCGGGTGTAGCCACCTTCGCGTTGCTGCATTTGCTCAGCGATCTGAGTGAAAAGTACGTGCACAACACTCTTGTTACGAATTACGCGCAAAACGCGACGACGAGAGTGTAAATCACCACGCTTAGCGAACGTAATTAAACGTTCAGCCAATGGGCGAAGACGCTTTGCCTTTGGCAAAGTAGTTGTAATACGACCATTCTGGAAAAGACTAGTCGCCATATTTGCCAACATAAGGCGCTCATGAGCTGGACTTGAAGCCAGACGTGGGCCTTTCTTTGGTCTAGGCATGTTAACTCCTTATTATCATAAGCACAGGTGGGCATTCGCCCGAACATCCGCACTTATGGTTTGTAGTGAAACCAGTAAATCTACTCTTCAGGAGAATAGAAAGTACCGCCTTCAAGATCATTTGTATTGAAATCAAGTGGTGAAGCCTTCAAGGATAAGCCCATAGACTGAACCTTTTCCTTCACTTCGTCAATTGACTTCATACCAAAATTACGTATATCAAGCAAATCATGCTCTGAGTGAGCCACTAATTCACCAACAGTGTGAATACCTTCACGCTTTAAGCAGTTATAGCTGCGCTGAGTTAAATTCAAGTCCTCAATTGGAACAGCAAGTTTTGGATCAACTTCCTCTTCAACTGGAGCAGGACCAACTTCAACGCCTTCAGCCTCAACATTAAGCTGACGGCAAAGACCGAAAAGCTCAACAAGAGTTGAACTTGCAGATGCAACAGCATCGCGTGGAGAAATAGCTGGCTTAGTTTCGACATCAAGAATCAACTTATCAAAGTCAGTACGCTGCTCAACACGAGTAGCCTCAACCTTGTAGCTCACCTTTAATACAGGTGAATAAATTGAATCCACAGAAATTCTGCCGATTTCATCGCCTTCTTGCTTATTCATAAGAGCTGGAACGTATCCGCGACCGCGTTCAACAGTGAACTCAATTTCAAGTTCACCATCATCAGCAAGAGTTGCAATATGCAAATCAGGATTTGCAATAGTAATACCAGCTGGAGGTGTAATATCACCTGCAGTAGCTTCACCCTTACCGCTCTTACGAAGATACATAACAACTGGCTCATCGTATTCACTGGTGAGTACAATACCCTTGATATTGAGCAAAATCTCAGTCACATCTTCTTCAACGCCTGGCAGAGTTGTGAACTCATGCAATGCGCCAGAAATACGAACTGATGTTACTGCAGCACCTGGAATAGAGCTGAGCAACGTGCGACGCAACGAATTGCCTAACGTGTAACCAAAACCAGGTTCGAGTGGCTCGATTACGAAACGTGAACGCTGCGGAGA
>JAUMUB010000018.1 GCA_030530905.1 Bifidobacteriaceae bacterium
CAGTCGTTTTACAGTGGATCTACAAGTGGTTGATGACGGTACGTATCAGCAGCGTTTACAATCCGGCGATTACAACACAGCTATTTATGAGTTGCAAGCTAGTGATAACGGCGTATATGCTCAAGGCTCTAATATATTCAGCTATGAAAATAGTGATGCAGAAACACAGTATGCAAATGCAATGAAATCGAGTAATGATACTGATTATCAGAATAATCTAAAAGCATACGCTCATACAATTAGTGAAGATGCTGCTGGTGACTGGTTGTATGTTAAGAAGAATACGGTTGTATCTCGCAAAAATATTAGCGGCATTGTAGGTAATTTTAGCAATGAAAGAATTATTCTGGCTACCTTGAAAAAATAACTTCACAGTATTTTCATACATGCAACATGTGAATGAATCTACATACGCTGTTGTTTTCTCAATATGTCACCATTTCTTTCTAGTATTTAAGTTATGACAACAAATTCTATCGAAGCACATCTTAGTGCCTTACCAGATCGCGTAGGCGTTGATAATTTAGAATCCAAGTGGGGAAATGCTTGGCAGGAAGCACAAGTATATGCTTTCCAAAACTCTCGTGATCGCAAATCCGTATACTCAATTGATACTCCTCCACCAACGGTAAGTGGACATTTGCACGTAGGACACGTGTTCTCATATACGCATACGGATATTATTGCTCGTTTTAAGCGTATGCAAGGTTATGACGTGTTCTACCCAATGGGTTGGGACGATAACGGCTTACCAACAGAGCGCCGAGTACAAAATTACTATGGAGTGCGTGTTGATACTTCTCTTCCCTACGACCCTCACTTTAAGCCCCCATTTGAAGGCACTGACGGTAAGAAAATCGACGCGAAAGATCAAGTTCCAATCAGCCGTCAAAACTTCATCGAATTATGCGAAAAACTTACTGCACGCGATGAAGAACAATTCGAAGATTTATGGAAAACTCTTGGCTTATCTATTGATTGGAATCAAACATATCACACGATTGGCGAGCATCCTCGTCGTGTGGCTCAAAAAGCGTTCTTACGCAATTTAGCTCGTGGTGAAGCTTATCAAAAAGATGCTCCTGGACTTTGGGATGTCACATTTCAAACTGCAGTAGCTCAGGCAGAGTTAGAATCTCGCGAATATCCTGGTTTCTATCATAAGATTGCTTTCCATTTCGAAGATGGCACACCAATTTACATTGAAACTACTCGTCCAGAGTTGCTTCCTGCTTGTACATCTCTTATCGCAAATCCTGAAGATGAACGCTATAAGCAGTATTTCGGACAGTATGTTTACTCACCACTATTCAATGTAAAAGTACCTATTCTTGCCCATTCTGCAGCTCAAATGGACAAGGGCGCAGGTATCGCTATGTGTTGTACTTTTGGTGATGTTACTGACGTTCAGTGGTGGCGCGATTTACAGCTTCCTACACGTTCTATTATCCAGCGCAATGGTCGTATTATTTCCGCTGTTCCTGATTGGATTACTGATCCTAAAGGTCGTGAAGCTTTCGAAGCAATTCTCGGTCTTACCACTTTCTCTGCTCGCAAAAAAGTTGTAGAACTTCTTCAAGAGCAAGGCTATATGGATGGCGACCCTAAGCCAACTACCCGTATGACTAATTTCTACGAAAAAGGCGATAAGCCTTTGGAAATTGTAACGTCACGTCAATGGTATTTAAAGAATGGCGGCACTGATGCTGCGCTTAACGAGGCGTTAATTAACCGCGGTAAAGAACTTCAATTCCACCCTGATTTCATGCGTGTTCGTTATGAAAATTGGGTTCACGGATTAAATGGCGATTGGTTGATTTCACGTCAACGTTTCTTCGGCGTGCCATTCCCATTATGGTATCCACTCAATGAACAAGGTGACCCTGATTACGATCACCCATTAGTGCCAAGTGAAGATCGATTGCCAATTGATCCAACTATTAATGTTCCAGAGGGATACACTGAGGGAGATAGAGATAAGCCAAATGGCTTTACTGCTGAGCAAGATATCATGGATACATGGGCTACTTCTTCGCTTACGCCACTTATTGTGACCCGATGGGAAGAGCAGGGAGAAGATAATGCTGCCTTGCATAGCGCAACGTATCCAATGGATTTGCGCCCACAAGGTCAGGATATTATCCGTACATGGCTCTTCAGCACTATTGATCGTGCGCATTTGGAGAATAATTGCTTACCATGGGAGCATACAACTTTATCAGGCTGGATTCTTGATCCAGACCACAAGAAAATGTCTAAATCTAAAGGCAATGTTGTTGTTCCAAATAAGCCAATTGAACAATTCGGCGCTGATGCTGTACGTTACTGGGCTGCAGCTGCTCGCCTTGGCTTAGATGCAACCTATGATGAGGGTCAAATGAAAATTGGCCGTCGTCTTGCAATTAAACTTCTTAATGCTTCAAAGTTTGCATTAGCTATTGGACGCGAAGATGAGAACCATCATGTAAACGAAGCAGCAGATGAAACTTGGGATCCTAAGAACGTAACTGAGCCAATTGATAAGGCTGCAATGGCTAAGACGGCTCAGGTTATTCATGACGCTACAGAGAATCTCAATAATTACGAACATTCCAAGGCTTTAGAAGTAATAGAAAACTACTTCTGGGAGTTCTGCGATAACTACATCGAGCTAGTTAAGAATCGTGCTTATGGTACTGCTAATGCTCATGGCGTAGTGCCAACTGAACAACAAGTTCTTTCTGCTCGCACATCTCTCTGCTTGGGACTTGACGCATTTGTACGCTTACTTGCACCTTATCTTCCTTACGCTTGTGAAGAAGTATGGTCTTGGATGCACGTTGCTGAGGGGTCTGTCCACCGTGCAGCTTGGCCAAATGAACAACTCTACAACACAAACGAGCATCCACAAATGCTAGACAGTGCTGCAGAAGCTTTAGCTGAATTGCGTAAGATTAAGTCAGAGGCAAAGGTTTCTATGCGCACTCCAATTCTTCAAGCAACACTTGGAGTTACCAACGAAACTCGTATCGATTTAGAAGCATGTCTTGAAGATATTGCTGCTGCAGGTCGCGTTGAAGGTGCTTTAAATCTTGAACAAGTTGAAGCAACTGATGATACCGATGTCACTCAGGTCATTGTTATCAGCAGCGAGCTTGGCGAACCTCCAGCAAAGAAAGTAAAGTAAACTAAAGTAATTTACTCAATATAAGTGATGAGTGGGAGTCATAAGGCTCCCACTCATCATATCTGCAAGTATTTATGAAAAAATATCTAGTACTCCAGGATCTTCGCCACTCTCTTTAATACGCTTATGACGTTTCTTCGCTTCAGCAACCACGAATTCTCGATACATTTCCGCAATTTCTGGATCTAATCCAACATCCTTAGATAAGCGCTGTAAACGCTGAATTTGATAATCTTCACGATGATAATCTGCAGGAGCGAAGCCGGCACGTGCTTTTAATAAACCGACTCGAGTAGTATATTTAAATCGCTCTGCCAATAGCGCGAGTACTGCCATGTCAACGTTATCAATAGAATCACGCAATTGTGAAATCTGTTGAATAATATTCTCTAACTCTGGATTATTCTGTGAATCTTGGGATTGAATATCAGTGCTACCCCAATCACCTTTATCTAAAGATTCTGATTTGCTCATAGTAGATTGCCCTCACACTAGCATATATTGTTACTGTTATTATGCACTATTGCACATACACAATAAAAAAGGCCAGCTCTTAAAGCCAGCCTTTCTTTATAACAGTAATAGTTTAGTTATTGTTATTAGCAGAATTATTGTTGTTATTATTATTCGCATTCTGCTGAACAATATTTCTTAAGAACTCGCGGTTAGAAGTTGTTTGCTTCAAACGAGGTACTAAGGTTTGATATGCTTGTTCAGCTTCTAAGCCACCAAGTAGACGGCGTAAGTGATAAATAATTGGAAGCTCATCCTTAGCTGTAATAAGCTCTTCACGGCGAGTGCCAGAAGCATTAATATCAACTGCTGGGAACATACGTTTATCAGCCAATTCACGGCTTAAGCGAAGTTCCATATTGCCAGTGCCCTTGAACTCTTCGAAAATAACTTCGTCCATCTTAGAACCGGTTTCAACCAAAGCCGAAGAGATAATTGTTAATGAGCCACCATTTTCAATATTACGTGCAGCACCAAAGAACTTCTTAGGTGGGTACAATGCTTGTGCGTCCACGCCACCAGAAAGAATACGACCTGAAGCAGGACATGCGATATTGTATGCGCGTGCAAGACGGGTCATAGAGTCTAATAAGACCACAACATCTGTGCCAAGTTCAACAAGACGCTTAGCACGTTCAATTGCCAATTCTGCAACCATAGTATGATCAGATGCAGGACGATCAAATGTTGAAGAAATAACTTCTCCTTTAACCGTACGCTCCATATCGGTCACTTCTTCTGGACGTTCATCAACGAGAACAACCATTAAATAAACTTCTGGATTATTCGCGCTGATTGCATTAGCGATGTTTTGCAAAGTGATTGTTTTACCAGCTTTTGGTGGCGACACAATCAAACCACGCTGACCTTTACCGATTGGCGCAATTAAATCAACAAGACGCCCAGTGAGCTTATTAGGCGCAGTCTCCTGCTTTAAACGCTCTTGTGGATATAAAGGAGTAAGAGAATTAAAATTAGGTCGTTTAGCTGCCTCTTCAAGCTCGAGATTGTTAATGCTCTCTACAGACTGTAAAGGAACAAACTTCTGACGCTGATTACGGCGCTCCCCCTCACGTGGAGCACGAATAGAACCACGTACCGCATCACCTTTACGCAGTCCGTACTTCTTCACCTGTCCCATAGAAACGTATACATCGTTTGGCCCTGGTAAATATCCTGAAGTACGAATGAACGCATAAGAATCCATGATATCTACAATGCCTGCAACGGATACTAAATCCTCAGCAGGCTGAGCATCTTCTTGATTCTGAGACTCATTAGCAATGCTCTCGTCCTGCTTTTCATCACGAGTATGCTGCTGACGACTACGACGGCGTGAATGATCATTATTATTACGATCGTTTTTCTCTGCGCGAGCATTACGACGTCCGCGCTTCGTTACTGCCTCTACCTCATCTTCACTTTCAGAATTATTATCAGGTAAAGTTGCAATAATATCGTCTAAATCACGAATTGATTCCTCTTCGACAGGAGCTTTCAAACTCTTTTCTTCGTGAATAATTTCGATATTCTTAGCACCACGTACACGAGCACCACGAGATACTTGCTTTTTAGCAATCGGATCTTCGATGTTCAACTCATCAAGTAAGTTCTGAGGCTGAACTGGCTCTTCTACTACTTTCTGTGTATGCTGTTGATCTTCTTTAGAATTTGCTTCAGCTTTTTGAATTGCATCAATAAGTTCTGGCTTACGCATATTAGATGTTCCACGAAGCCCAAGCTGCTTTGCTAATTCTTTAAGTTCAAGAAGCTTCATAGCTTTAAGGTTCTGGCTAGTTGCCACTCAAGTGCCTTTCTTTTGCGCCGAACGATAGCGGCTATTACATTGCTGTATAAGATGTGGATAATCCACAATGAAAATTTGGTACTTTATTACCCAAACTGTTGAAAATATTACAACAAATTATAGACCTTTTAACCTCAGCGCGTTGCAAAACATATATTTTGTAAATATCGCGCAATTCAGCCTGCAAAAATGAGAAGAACCTGCTCTTTCGAACAGATTCAATCTCTAAAATATAATATAAGCAGAAAAACTCTTATTTCTTTTCGTGATAAGACTTCTCAGTATTCACTGACCAAACATTAGATTTTGAAGTCTTGCCAGTTTTAATATTATTGACTGCTTCAATAGCAGTTGCCATTGAATGATCCTGATTATTATAACGATGCTGACCATTACGACCAACGCAGTATAAGTTACCGAAAGAATCAAGATATTCAACTAATTCTGGCATATGCTCATATGTGTCAAAGTATGCTGGATATGCTTTAGGAACACGCTCACGATGTGAATCCAATACATCCTGCTTACCGTTGATAATTCGCATACGAGTTAATTCTTTAATTGCGAATTCGGTTGCTTCTTCATCACTTAAGTTCCAAAATTCATCACCTTCTGCACAGAAGTACTCTAAACCAATCCATACAGTATCATCAGGATTCTGCACTAAATATGGACTCCAGTTGTTGAATATCTGAATTCGACCAACTTTGTATCCTGGATCTTGAACATAAATCCAGCAATCAGGAACAATTGGAGGATTGCCAAGAGTAGGAATATCTGTGTTATTGCGTAAACGCATACGCTTTACTAATAAGCCAACCGTTACAAAGTCGCGATAAGGCAAACCATTAGCGATAATTTTCATATCTGCAGGAACAGTTGCTTTATTCTCATTTTCAGTATCAAGAGCGTTTACGAGATCTTTAACTGGCATTGATGAAATAAACTCATCTGCCTTAATCTCATGCTTCTCACCTTGCTCATCAACATATGCAACGCTGCTAATCTTACCTTCGTTCTGATGAATTTCAGTAACATTAGCGCCTGTGATTACGCTAACACCAGCTTCACGGCACTGCTTTTCAACAGTTTCCCAAAGCTGACCAGGACCTAACTTTGGATACCAGAATTCCTCAATCAAAGAAGTCTCAACTTCTTTATTGCTCTTCTTCTTAGGTAAAAGCTTTGAGAATGCGTTCTTCAACACACCAATAATGCTCAAACCCTTAACTCGCTGAGCACCCCAGTCTGCAGAAATTTCACTTGGATGACGACCCCAAAGCTTCTCAGTATAACCTTCGAAGAACATGGAATATAATTTACGACCAAAGCGGTTAATATAAAAATTCTCTAAGTTGTCTTCAGGAAGCTTATGGAACACAGACTTCAAATAGCTAAAACCTGCTTGCATAGTTAGCAAGAAACCCATAGAACGAATAGTGTTAACACTTAATGAGATTGGATAATCAAAGAAGTGGCGATTCCAGAAAATACGAGAAACGCGATGACGCTTTAACATAACTTCATCAGTTACTTCTGGATCAGGTCCACCTGGCTCTAAATCATGGTGACGTCCAAGTTTTTTATCATCATAAGATGGCGCACCCTGTAATGGTAGAATATTCTTCCACCAATCCATGATGCGATCATCTTTGGAAAAGAATCGATGACCACCGATATCCATACGATTACCGTTATGTTTAACTGTGCGTGAAATACCGCCAAACTCTTTTGTAGCCTCTAGCAAAGTTACATTATATTCATTGGCATTATCATCTTTTAACAACTCCCAAGCAGCTGTTAAACCAGCAGGACCTCCGCCAATGATGACGATGGACTTTTTATCAGCCACATCGACCTCCTCAAATGTTTCCTATTCTTTTGAATACAAACTTATACTATATCACACAAGCAATATCGTAGGTTCAGACCGCAAATTACTCTATGTTGTTAGGAACATCAATATCGCTTTTTTGCACTTCTTCGACGTTTACATCCTTAAAAGTAACAATGCGAACATTTTTTACAAAGCGAGATGAACGGTACACGTCCCAAACCCAAGCGTCACTTAACTGCACGTCAAAATACACATCCTGACCTGCAGAACGAACATTAAAATCAACTTTGTTCGCCAAGTAAAAACGACGTTCTGTTTCTACTACATAGCGAAATAGTTTTATAACATCACGATATTCTTTGTATAAAGCTAACTCAGAGTTCGCTTCATAATTATCTAAATCTTCAGCGCTCATTTATTTCCCTCAGAATTACGTTTGCGACTTACACCCAATTTACGCCACCAAGCATTCGAAGATGATTGACGATCTGAATTATATGGCCAAATTGACTCTTCCGTATTGTCTTCGCCAACGTTTTCTTGCTGTGCTAAATCTTTCTTCATTTCTTGATTTTTATTAAATTCTGCGGTAACGGCATCAGATTTTTTTACATCTGCGCTTTTCGCCACCGCAGAATTTTTTGTTGCTGACACTTCAAGCATTGCTTTTTTACGCATTGCTATTGAATGTTCTCGAACACTTAATGCTTCTTTAACACCAGGATTGTCTTCAATAAGGCGCATACCATATGCATCAAGTGAGCGAATTGGATCAAACTCATCAACTAAAGTATCCATGACAATTAAGTCTTGATATTTCCCAATTTCCTCATCCCACAATGCGTCTCGAGCAGTGCCAGAAGGAACAAAACCTAATGATTGGTAAACCGATAACGTTCTCGTATTCTTCTCAGGTATAGAGACCCATATACGATGCATTCCCAAACCAGAAGATTGTGGCGCGAAGCCATACGTCATAACTCGAGGCATTGCATCACGAGAATAGCCGCGGCCACGATAATCTTTACCAAGAATGATTTGGATTCTTGCACTGCGAGACCAACCATCAATATCAATAAGAAAAATCATGCCAATGAATTTACCATCATCAACACTTGGATTTTCCCTATCATTATAAGCGATTATGGACCATGCGATAGTACGTCGTGCTTCTGGATCACTTACTTGAGAACGAATAGCATCTTCGCCTTGTTCCCACTGCACTGATCTGCGCACCCATGAATACACAACAGCGCGCTCAGCATTAACATCTTTACCAGTAATATTCGAAGCATTATAAAAAGCTTCCAAAGCATCTAATTGTACAAAATCATCAATTACTGCTGGACGCAGATACAGCATTTCACCTTTGATATCAGGAATAGTAATTTGAGATGGTAGCTGCCGAGCCATTTGAGTATTTTCGTTGTTCTCCATGGAATATACCTCATGCGTTAAAGTTCTATTTCTATATTACTATTTGCTTTGTAAAATGACATCAACATAATAACTACTAACATTATCTGCACTGGGATTAAACACATTACTTATTTTCATATTATGTATAACTGATTCATAACAATAATGCCCGCAACTTTACGTTACGGGCATATTTGTTTTATAGCAATATTACTTGAGTTTATCCATTACAATCTTAGTAACTGCTTTTGCGTCAGCCTGTCCACGTGTTGCTTTCATAACAGCACCAATAATCACACCCATAGGCTTCATATTGCCAGATTTAAGCTTTTCTACTACATCTGGGTTTTGTGCGAACGCTTCGTCAACAGCTTGCAATAATGCACTATCATCAGAAACTACCTTGAAGCCATGTTTCTCAACAATTTCTTCAGGTGTTCCCTCTCCTTCAAGCACAAAATTCATTGTTTGCTTTGCAAGTTTATCGTTTAAAGCACCGTCACTAATAAGTTTCTCAACCTGAGCAACGTCAGTAGGGGTAACACGTAACTCTTCTAAAGTAATTTCCTGATTATTAGCAGCGCGAGATAACTCTCCTAACCACCACTTCTTAGCACCAGCAGCAGTTGCACCAGCTTTCACTGTATCTTCAATAAGATCAAGAGCATCTGCGTTAATAATATCGCGCATTTCAAGATCGTTGAACTGCCATTCTTGCTGTAAACGATTTTTACGCTCACGAGGCATTTCAGGCATTTGTGCTTTCAATCGTTCAATATGATCTTGAGTAATATGCAACATTACCAAATCTGGATCTGGGAAATAACGATAGTCATCTGCATCTGATTTCACACGACCACCTGCAGTAGATTGCGTGGATTCGTCCCAGTGACGAGTTTCTTGTAAAATCTCTCCACCAGCAGACAAAATTGCTGCTTGACGACGAATTTCATACTGCATTGTTTTTTCAATTGCGCGGAATGAGTTAACATTCTTTGTTTCGGAACGAGTACCTAATTCCGTACTACCTTTTGGACGCAATGATACGTTCACATCAGCACGCATATTACCTTGCTCCATACGAGCGTGGGAAATATTAAGAGCTCGAACAATATCGCGAATTGCACGCATGTATGCACCAGCAATTTCTGGAGCACGATCTCCCGCGTTAGTAATTGGCTTTGTAACAATCTCAATCAATGGTACGCCAGCACGATTGTAATCAACTAAAGAGTGATCAGCACCCTCAATACGGCCATCAGCACCACCAATATGAGTATTCTTTCCTGCATCATCTTCAATATGAGCACGTTCAATATCTACTCTAAAAACAGTACCGTCCTCAAGCTCTACATCTAAATAACCGTTACCATTTGTAGGCTTGTCATACTGTGAAATTTGATAATCACGTGGCATATCTGGATAGAAGTAATTCTTACGCGCAAATTGACTCCACTCTGCAATTTCACAATGCAAAGCAAGACCTAATTTTATTGCATAATCCACAGCAGCTTCATTAAGAACAGGCAAAGAACCAGGTAGGCCTAAGCTCACGGGAGTTAATTGTGTGTTAGGATCTCCGCCAAATTCAATATGTGCTGGGCAGAATAACTTAGTATTAGTACTAAGTTCTACGTGTGTTTCCAAACCGAATACTGGTTCATATTGTTTTACAGCGTCGGCATATTTCATTAATTTTTCAACCATGATTTCCTCAGCACTCTACTTGTGTAATCCATCTAGCCATGGAGTATTCATGGACTGCCAAATTGGTCCATTCCATGATTCTTCTAATGCAGCTTCAAGAGCAGCAGCCGGCTTGTATAAGACTTCATCATGCTTTTGTGGAGCAATGAACTGAATACCTGTTGGCATACCATCATCACTTAAACCAGAAGGAATGCTCATTGCTGGAACACCTGCAAGATTTGCTGGAATTGTTGCAACATCGTTCATATACATTGCTACAGGATCATCCATTTTTTCTCCAAAATGGAATGCAGTTGTTGGTGAAGTTGGAGAAATAAGCACATCAACCTGTTCAAAAGCTTTATTGAAGTCTTCAATAATTAATGTACGTACTTTCTGAGCAGAACCATACCATGCATCATAATAACCAGCAGATAAAGCATAAGTACCTAAGATGATACGACGTTTAACCTCATCACCGAAACCAGCTTCACGAGTATATGACATCATGTTCGCAGCAGTTTGTGGCACATCTGCTGGTGGCATTACGCGCAAACCGTAGCGCATACCATCATAGCGTGCAAGATTAGAGCTTACTTCGGAAGGCATAATAATGTAATATGCTCCTAAAGCGTATGGGAAATGAGGACATGAAACTTCAACAACCTCAGCACCCATTGCCTCAAGTAATTTCACTGACTCATTAAAGCGAGCTTCAACACCAGGCTGGAAACCTTCACCAGAAAGTTCTTTAACAAGACCAACCTTCAAACCTTTTAGATCGCGCTTCATGCCTTCGCGAGCTGCTTGTGCAAGTGCAGGAACTGGCATTGGAATAGAAGTTGAATCACGGCGATCATTACCACCAATAACTTCTTGCAATAATGCAGAATCAAGAACTGTACGAGAAACTGGTCCAATCTGATCCAAAGAACTTGCCATTGCAATTGCACCAAAACGGCTTACTGCACCATATGTTGGCTTTACACCAACAGTACCAGTTAACGCACCTGGCTGTCGGATAGAACCGCCAGTATCAGTACCCAATGCAAGTGGAGCTTCAAATGCAGCAACTGCTGATGCAGAACCGCCGCCAGAACCACCAGGCACACAATCAGTATTCCATGGATTATGTGTGGTCTGATATGCGGAATGCTCAGTAGACGAACCTTGTGCGAACTCATCAAGATTTGTTTTACCTAATAATGGCATTCCTGCAGCTTTGAGCTTTTCAATAACAGTTGCATCATATGGAGGTATCCAGCCTTCAAGGATTTTTGAAGCAGCTGTGGTTTCAATACCCTTAGTCACAATCATGTCCTTGATTGCGATTGGAACACCTGCAAGTTCTGGAAGATCTTGAGTCTCACCACGTGATAACTTCTGATCAAAAGCATCTGCTTGTGCTAACGCTTCATCTGCACTTACTTTCAAAAATGCTTTAATAGTAGGTTCTGCAGATTCGATCACCTGCATATGAGCTTCAACTAGTTCACGGCTGGAGATTTCTTTTGAACGTATTTTTGCTGCCATTTGAGCAGCGCTAAGTTTAACGATCTCCTGTACTTCACTCATTTTATTCCTCTCCTAAAATGCGTGGTGCAACAAACATGCCATTACTAGTTTTAGGAGCTGCAGCTGTAGCTTCCTCCTGTGTTAATGGCGTTTGAGCAACATCAGGACGTAAATATGCTTCTAATGGTACAGGGTTTGCTGTTGGCTGCACGTCATCACTAGCAACCTCTTGCACCTTATTAATAGATTCAGCAATTACGTTAAGCTCGCTTTGTAAGCGAGTAATCTCTTCATCAGTTAAAGCAATTCTAGCTAAATCACCTAGATGCTGTATTTCTTCACGAGTAAATGTAGGCATGATTGTAACTATATGAGTGACACATGACGTATATATTAATTAGTGCCGTTCTATGCGCGAATTATCAAAAAATACTTCAATATCTCTACAAATTCTGGGCAACATAGCAGTGCATGGCAACAGCAGCCGCAGCACCTGCATTAATTGATCGTACTGAACCAAATTGTGATATATACACTACATCATCCGCTAATTCTAGAGCTTTTTGAGATAATCCAGGACCTTCAGCACCAAATAACATTAAACATCGTTCTGGGAAAGTATATTGTTCAATTGGCACTGCACCATCAACAATATCTAATGCAATCACTTTTGCACCAGGATTTTCCTCACGCCATTGATTAACTAAATCTTGTATTGAGGGAGAATTATAAACATGCTGATATAACTCAGTCATCAGCGAGCCTTTTCTATTCCACTTATGTGGCCCTACAATATACACTGCATGAGCCGCAAACGCATTTGCAGTACGAACCATGGAACCAATATTAAAATCATGCGTCCAATTTTCCACCGCAACGTCAAATCCATGACGACCTTTTTTATCCAAATCTTCTTTTATTGCTTGAACTGACCAATAACGATACTTATCAAGCACATTTCTACGATCCCCCTCGTTTAATAATTCTGTATCGTAGCGAGAATCGTAAGCTTCAGCGTTTGGATTATCTGGACGAGGCTCTCCTGGATGCTCCTCTTCCCACGAGGCAACTCCTATCTCACGAAATACAGGTTCACCTGAAGCCTTAGCAGCAATGTCAATCGGATTAGGCTCATGCATGATTGCGTAATTCTACTTCCTTATAAACTTGAATAAATGGCAAACTTGTGCGTTCTTGATTAGCGGGATTAACAACCTCAATTTCTGGTGAAACCATATCAACACCGCCAATTAATGATGCTATCGCAAGAACTTGTGCGCCTTGTTGCTGAACTATGCCAAAATCTAATCCGAGTTCATTACCATTTCGTAATGTAACTAATGATGAGGTTTGCACATATGATTTTTCAGAAAGCCACGAATCCAACAAAATAACACGTTTATCTTTAATAGACGAGCCTTTAATAGACGGATACACAAAATCGATAATAAAGCCGTCTAAATCTTCGCCACGCGATGCTGCCGCATGAACTAAAGAATTCATCAAAGGAATTGAAGCTGCTGTTAAAGCACCAACCGCATCAAAATCATCAACACTGTATCCTTGCTCTTCTAAAGTATCAAGCAATATGTGACCAGCTAAAATAGAGCCTTGATGTTGTAATAACACGTCTTGAAGCTCGCTAAAAGGTTTCCCATCTATTGAAGCTCGTAATAATTGCGCTAACTGATCACGAGGATCTAATAGAGCAAATGGCGTTGCACTACTATTGTCCGTTTTAGTTTCTTTTACTGTTGCTTTAACGCCAGTTTTACGAAATGCTTTTTCATCACTCATATACATAAGACTATCTATTCGGCTCGTCAAATAGATAGTCTTGATTTTACACAATCGTTTTAGCGTTGATTATATTCCGTCATCAAGCAACTCAGGTGCACTTAGTTCTTTGACATTTGCTTTGTCATCTGAAATAAGATCAACTTCAGCAATTAAATTTGTTGGATCAATTTTTTCAAATTTTCGGGCTGTAACAAGAACTCGGCTTTCCAAAGTGCTGACAAATTTGTTGTATTCTTGCACGCTTTTTGCAATAGATTTACCTAAACCTGTAGCATATTTACCGAGGGTTGCAAAACGACTTAATAAATCTTTTGATAATTTATATAATTGCTCTGCTTCTTCAGTTAAGGACTGTTGTTGCCATGCATATGCAATTGACTTTAACACCGTCCATAAAGTAATTGGAGAAGCTAAAGCTACTTTATGATTAAAAGCAAAATCAACTATAGTTGGATCTTCTTCCATAGCAACTTGCAATAATGCGTCATTAGGAATAAAAGCAATAACAAAATCAGGTGAAACTTCAAATAAGTTCCAATATTGTTTATCTCCTAATGCTCTAATATGATCACGCATTGCTTTAGCATGTGCTTCTAATAATTGCTTGCGAAGCTTGAGTTCTTCTTGCGAAGCTGTATCAGGAATTTCTTGCGCACGTTGAAAATCTGAATATGGAACTTTTGCATCGATTGGAATATTTTTATTCCCTGGTAAATGAACAACCATATCTGGTCGTAATGTTTTGCCATCTTCACCGTTAACAACAACTTGAGTGTCGAAATCGACATGCTCTAACAAACCTGCCGATTGAACAATGTTCTTTAACTGAGCTTCACCCCATGCACCTCTAATTTTATTATTACGAAGAGCAGCAGCAAGAGAAGACGTTTCCTTATCCAATCGTAGT
>JAUMUB010000019.1 GCA_030530905.1 Bifidobacteriaceae bacterium
TTCTGTATTCTGATTTTCAGTATTTGCATAGTTGTTTGAATCGGAAACCTGAGCCACCAACTGAGTTAAGAAATCAGTTAAGCGAGCACGATATTCTGTTTCAAACTGCTTCAAACCTTCAATATTACCCTGAACAACCTTTGACTGGTTTTCAAGATTCTCACGAACCTGAGTTGCATAATTATCAGCCTCGTCACGAGTCTTATTTGAGTAATCAGTTGCGCGCTGCTTTACTTCTTGCTCATACACGTCAATCTCGTTATGACGTGCCTTTGCATAATCATCAGCCTGAGTACGAATTTTGTTGGAATATTCGTCTGCAGTCTGGTGAGTGGTGGAAGCGTAAGTATCAGCATCGTTATGAGTATTCTTTGCATACTCATCTGCATCAGAACGAGTTGACTGTGAATAGTTATCAGCTTCGCTGCGAGTGCGATTAGAGTAATCGTTTGCCTTATTGATCAACTCATTGTAACGACGCTGGCTTTCATCGGTGATTTCCTTAGCCTTTGCCTTACCCTTATCAACATACTGATCATGCAACTGCATTGCAAGAGTAAGCATTGCTGTAGCACGTTCTGGCTCGCTACTAGCATTCTCACCAGCATTCTTAATAATGCGTAAGCTACCAGTTTCAGTATTAGGCTCCATCTTAGCCATCTGCTGACGAAGGCTTTCTTCGCGCTTCTGAGATTCTTCTAACAAAGTGTTCAAAGACTTATTCTTCTCAGCAGCTTCCTGAATCTGAGCAGCAGAAGAATTAAGAGCTTCTTTAGCCTTCTTCAACTCGTTGTCCACAGATTCGAAGTTAGCACGAAGATCATTGCGTTCACGAGTAACCTCTGCAAGCTGATCTGCAATATCCTGCTTGCCTGATGCTTCAGCTGCCTGAGCAGTTAACTGATCAACCTGAGCGCTTAAACGTTCAACCTGAGACTTAAGCTGATCGTTCTGCTCACCAAGATTACGATTGCTTTCTTCTGCAGCAACAAGTTTCTTAGCTTGTTCATCTTCTCCACTGGATGCAGCAGCCTTTAAATCTTCATTTTCTTTCTCTAAGCCTTCAACTTTTTGAGAAAGTTCAGCAATCTTCTTATTTAAGCCGGTAACATCTGGGCTAATTGACTGCGTAGCTGATCCAGATTGTAAAGCCTGACGACCTAATGCCTCAATGGTTTCAGTGACTTGATCGAGAAAATCGTCAACCTCGTCAACATCATAACCTTCCTTGAAACGAACAGTCGAAAAGGTATGTTCCTTAATTTCATTTGGCGTCAACAATGCCATAATACTTATGCCTCACTTCGAGAAGAACATCTCGTATATTTATACAATATTGACTTTATCACGACTACCCAGAAAAAATAAATAAACAGCGGCAACAAAATCAAAAAAGTGTATAAACAAATAGAAAATTTTTTTTATTAAATAATAATTTGTAGCACAATAATAAGAAAATACAATACTAAATATGCAACATCAATGCCGACAGTTCCAAAACGAATTGGCGGCACAAAACGTCGAATATAACGCAACGGTGGCTCAGTAAGATAATAGAACAATCCAATTGCTTGCCGTACATACACATGAGGGTTCCAGCGAGGGAAAATCACGCGCACCCAATCAAAAATCATACGAATAAATAAAACCACTATATACGCACTTAACAGACTATTAATAAGTCTTAATAACAAAATCAGCATGACACAAGAATACCAACAATTCTTATATCACGCTGAAAATTTGCTGAAAATTATACAGGAATTAAAGTATTAGAAAATTCCGTTACCTGCATTTTCATCTTGAGCTTTTTGAATATTTATGCGAACTTGCGAGGGGCTTAACAAGAAAACACGTGGAGTTACGCGTTCAATCGAACCTTTCAAACCAAAAACGACGCCCGCAGAAAAATCTACAATACGATAAGAAATAGCTTCTGGAACATCGCTTAAATTAAGAACAACTGGAACACCATCGCGTAACGCACGACCAACCATTTGTGCATCCTCATACGTTTTTGGAGAAATCGTTGTAATGCGATTAAAACGGCTTGCAGCTGATGCAAAAGAATTGTGTGAAGCAGAAGCAGATGACTTATCGCGCGATGAAGACTCTTGTGGAAGAGAAGCTACAACATTATCGTCATCAAATGACGTGTTGGACTCCACCTCATCCTGAGCTGCATCATCTATATCATCTACAACATCCGTCATACCTAAGTAAGACATTGTTCTCTTCATAAAACCTGACATTAGTTCTCCTCAAAACTTAACGAAGGAAGAATGGAATATCAATATCACCATCGTTAGCGGAAACTACTTCATGATTTAGTAAATCATTACCTGCCGGAGCAGAAGACTGAGCTGAGCTTGCATCAGCTTCACTCTCTTGTGGTTGAACTGAGGTGGTTTCTTCGGAAACTAACGTCTGATTAACAGTTTCTTTCTGATCTTCACTGTTCTTTGTGGTCTTCTCATTATCAAAGCCTGCAGCAATAACAGTGACCTGAATCTCATCACCGCTAGTGTCATCATAAGTAAGACCCATAATAATCTGAGCTTCAGGATGAAGAACTCCGCGAATAAGTTCAGAAGCCTCATTAATTTCATCCAAAGTCATATCAGAAGAACCAGTGAAATGAATTAAAGCACCATGAGCACCATCAATACCCTCTTCTAGCAAAGGAGAGCTAATAGCAATCTCAGCTGCCTGAGTTGCTCGATCTTCACCACGCGCAGAACCGATACCAAATAATGCTGTACCAGCATCAGTTAAAATAGCCTTAATATCCGAGAAATCTGTCTGAATATAAGAGCTGCTCATAATAATATCAGTAATACCACGAACGCCTGCAAGCAATGCAGTATCGGCTGTTTGAAACGCTTCTAACACTGACACCTTATGATCAGAAACTTCGAGCAAGCGATCATTTGGAATAACAATTAGCGCATCAACTTCTTTACGAAGATTTTCAATGCCTAAACGTGCAGAAGCATCACGACGTGGACCTTCAAAGCTGAACGGACGAGTAACAACCGCAACGGTTAAAGCACCCTGCTGACGAGCTGCACGTGCAACAATTGGACTAGCGCCAGTACCAGTTCCACCACCCTCACCACAGGTGACAAAAACCATGTCTGCGTCTTTAAGAACCTGCTCAATATCTGACTGATGATCTTGAGCTGCTTTAGCACCCTTTTCTGGATCAGCACCAGCACCTAAACCACGACTTGATGCATCGTTTAACGAAATTTTTACATCTGCATCTGAGCGCATTAAATCCTTTGCATCAGTGTTAATTGCAACAAATTCAACACCTTGCAAACCCTGTGCAACCATACGGTTTACTGCGTTACCACCGCCACCACCGACGCCGACTACCTTAATAATAGTTTTATCGCTAAAAGTCTCATTACCGGCTAATTCAGTCACAATGCACTCCTCGAGTTATAGTTCATCTCACATAACTTTATCGCAACAATACCGACATTAACACAGTAAGTCGGCGTGTACTACTGTTTTAGTAAAACTTATTATTAATTGTAGTCAAAAAATTAAGATTGTAAAACAAAACTCTTGAATATTATCCACTAAAATTTTAATAACTTGCATACATAGGATCGTTGCCAAATAAATCTTCCCGCATTTGAGAAGTGGTCGATCTAGATTCAAGCCAACCATACGGCAAATGAACTTTTTTAGCAAATTTGACACGACCTCGAGGCTTATCAACCTGTGTTGCAGCGATTTGAATACTTGGATCTAAACCATCGATTACACGCGTTAGATCTTCAATGCTCTCACATTCCATAAAAGCTCGACGAGTATTGCCTCCCACTGCATAGCCTTTAACATACCATGCAATATGTTTACGCAAATCATGAACTGCCATGCGTTCATCACCGTCATAAAATTCAACAAGCAATTTTGCATGCTTAAGAATAATATTGCAAACCTCACCTAGATTGAGGTTCATACGAGTATTATTTCCCGCAAACGCATTCTTAATATCAGAAAAAATCCAAGGTCTACCTTGACATCCCCGACCAATTGCCACACCAGCACAACCAGTTTCAGATACCATATCCAAGGCATCTTGCGCACCCCAAATATCCCCATTACCAAAAACAGGAATATCTAATACTTCAACTAATTGCGTAATTTTTGACCAATCAGAATGGCCGCCATAATATTCAGCCGTAGTACGTGCATGTAAAGTAACTGCAGCACAACCCTCTTCTTGCGCAATCCGACCAGACTCTAAGAAAGTTTCATGCTCATGATCAATACCAACACGAATTTTTACTGTTACAGGAATATTCGCACTCTCACATACTTGAACCACACGGTGAATAAGATCTTGAAAAATATCTAATTTCCAAGGCAAAGCAGAACCACCACCACGACGTGTAACTTTTGGCACAGGACAACCAAAATTCAAATCCACATGATCTGCCATGTTTTCATCAACAACAATGCGTGCTGCTTGTTCGACTATTGATGGGTTCACGCCATATAACTGTAAAGATCGGATTTTCTCACTTGGAGCAAACTCGCATAAACGCAAAGCCTTAGGATTGCGAGCCACAAGAGCCCGAGCAGTAATCATCTCAGCAACATACAATCCATCAGGACCATATTCCTCACAAATAACACGAAAAGGCCAATTTGTCACCCCAGCCATTGGAGATAACACTACGGGAGTTGGCACTTTAATAGAACCAAGCTGAACAGGCTTAATAGCTGGAAGAGTAGTTGTACTACCACTTACATGTTGTCCATTATCGGTTGCATCAATATTACGTATTATTTGTTCGTGTAACATAAAACCTTAACCATCACTAGTATTTGCGTACTATCATACATGAAAAAATAATAATGAGGACAAAATCATAATAATTTTGCCCTCATCACCAATTATATTCTAGCTACGCTTAATATAATCCGCCAGCTTCGCCCACAGTAACATCATCATCAAATGGTTTACCGCCAAGTTCAACTGGTATTTGTGGAATGCTAATACGCTTTTCACCAATACGCTTTGCCACATAGTCTGCAACCTGATCCAAAGCTACACGCTCCTGCTGCATAGTGTCGCGTTCACGAATAGTTACAGCGTGATCATCAATAGTGTCAAAATCAACGGTAATGCACAATGGAGTACCAATTTCATCTTCACGACGATAACGGCGACCAATAGCGCCAGCCTCATCGTAATCAATATTCCAATCGTGTGCGCGTAAATCAAATGCTAAATCTTGCGCAATAGACTGAAGCTCTGGCTTCTTACTCAAAGGAAGCACTGCTGCCTTCACTGGAGCTAAGCGTGGATCCAAACGCAATACTGTACGCTTATCAACACCACCCTTAGTATTTGGAGCTTCGTCAACATCGTAAGCATCAACTAAGAATGCCATAAGAGAACGAGTTAAACCTGCTGCAGGCTCGATAACGTATGGAACGTACTTTTCGCCAGTTGCCTGATCAAAATAGCTTAAATCTTCACCCGAATGCTTTGAATGAGCAGACAAATCAAAATCAGTACGATTCGCAATACCTTCAAGCTCACCCCAATTTGATCCTTGGAAGCCGAACTTGTATTCAATATCAACAGTACGCTTTGAATAATGGGAAAGCTTCTCTTTTGGATGCTCGTAATGGCGTAAATTCTCAGGGTTAATACCTAAATCAACATACCAGCGAGTACGAGCTTGCAACCAATACTCATGCCACTCTTCATCAGTGCCAGGCTTTACAAAGAATTCCATTTCCATTTGCTCAAATTCACGAGTACGGAAAATAAAGTTACCTGGAGTGATTTCATTACGGAAAGACTTACCAATATTTGCAATACCGAATGGCGGTTTAGAACGAGATGAGTTCATAACGTTCTTAAAGTCAACAAAAATTCCCTGAGCGGTTTCTGGGCGCAAATAGTGCAAACTATTCTCATCTTCAACAGGGCCGAGATGAGTGCGAAGCATCATATTGAAATCGCGTGGTTCTGTCCACTTACCTCGAGTACCACAATCAGGGCAAACAATATCTAATAAACCGTTTTCAGGCATAGTATCGTTATGCTTTTCTGCATATGATTCTTCGAGCTTGTCTGCACGATGACGCTTATGACAGTTCAAACATTCAATAAGCGGATCGTTGAACACGGAAACGTGTCCAGAAGCAACCCACACTTCAGGAGGGAGAATAATTGAGGTGTCAACTCCCACTACATCACCGCGAGTTGTGACCATAAAACGCCACCACTCACGCTTAATATTTTCTTTTAAGGCAACGCCTAATGGGCCATAATCCCATGCGGAACGAGTGCCACCATAAATTTCTCCTGCTGGGAATACGAATCCGCGACGTTTTGCAAGAGATACGACTTCATCTAGTTTTGAAACAGCCACAATGCACCTTCTGGTTTGACGGTTTTGGGGACTTTAATTAGCTTGCTTAAGTTTAGTGTATTATCATGACAGAAATTTTTTAAGCGTAAAATAAATACAACTCTCTTAAATATTTAATAAGATAGTAATTATAACTATTCACTCACATTTAATAGCGTATCCTTTGATGAATAAAAGCTTACTATATGTACAGATTTATGAGAATATACATAGTAGTTTAATACTTATTTTTACTATACATATTCAAAGAATACGTTGTACACACCGTTACAAAATTGTTATGCGCGTATTTCATAATAGACAAAGCACTGATACACTACATATCAGCAAAACATCATAATTTTCGTTCAACGCCGAAAGAATTGGTGATATATGGCTGAATTAAACAATCCAAACTTAAGCTTTACCGATCATGAGCAGGCTTTAGCTCAAGCAGAAAAGTCAATTCGCGATCTTGCATATAAACGCAACAATCGCTGGTACCCACTTTTTCACATTGCTTCGAAAGGCGGTTGGATAAACGACCCTAATGGATTATGCCAATACAATGGCACATGGCATGTGTTTTACCAATTGCACCCCTACAGCGTTCAATGGGGACCAATGCACTGGGGGCACGTGTCCAGCAAAGACTTGATACATTGGAACCGTGAAGCTGTGGCATTAGCTCCAAGCCTTGAAGGCGAGCGCAACGGCGTTTTCTCAGGTTCAGCAGTTGTTGGCGATGATAAGCAGCTGTACTTCTACTACACAGGTCATGTCATGATCAATAATCTCAATGGCGATGACGGCATTCGTGAAGTACAAATGCTCGCACAGGCTGGCGATAGCAACGTTCACCATTTAGAAAAACTCGGAATGATTTTAGACTCCCCTGATGATCTGATCAGCAATGATATTCGAGATCCTAAAGTCTGGAAGCACGATAACACTTGGCTTATGATAATTGGTGCACAGTCGGCGCAACATCGCGGACAGATTCTACTGTTCTCTTCTCAGAATATGCGCGAGTGGAAATTCGAGTACGTGCTATTTGAACATCCTGATCCAAATGTTTTCATGCTTGAATGTCCTGATTTCTTCCCATTAAAAGATTCTCAAGGCGAAGAACATTGGGTTATTTGTTTTTCAGCCATGGGTTCAAAACCTCAAGGATTTATGAACCGTAACGTCAATAATGCAGGATATATGATTGGCTCATGGGAATATGGACAACGCTTTGAACCTCACACTGAATTTAGATTATTGGATTGTGGGCACAACTATTATGCTCCTCAAACATTCTTATCTGAAGATAATCGCCGTATGATGTACGGTTGGATGAGTCCATTCATACAGCCAATTCCATCAGATCAAGACGGCTGGAGTGGATGTCTTACCTTACCTCGTGAAGTTTATATTGGTGAAGATGCAGATATTCACACTGTACCAGCACGAGAATTAGTAAACTTACGCTCTAGCACACAGGAGTTAGGAACTGTTGCGCTACCAATAAATAGTAGTCAAGAACTATTTGAAGATGCTGTTGCTGCAGAACTACACGTACGCTTTAATATTGCACAAAGCACCGCAGAACGCATCGGACTTAAATTACAGCTTAGCGATGATGGCTCTTACACATATGTTGCTTATGATGCTCAAATGCAGCGAATTGTTATTGACAAGCGCGATGCAGTTCAAGGCGATAAGGGATATCGCTCAGCACCTTTAAGTGATGATGAAATTAAATCTGGTTTTATTGATTTACAAATCTTCATTGATCGCGGCAGTATTGAAGTGTATGTGAACAATGGACGACAAGTTCTCTCATCTTTCACCTATCCAGGTGAGGGTAAGCGCCATATTGTTGCGGTTGCAGAATCTGGTACAGCAGTATTAGAAAATATAACATTACACACTTTGAACAGTATCGGCTTAGCATAATTATCAACAATAAAAAGTGGGAATCTCGATTGATTTCAAGATTCCCACTTCTTTTATATAAATAGCACACAATTATGTGTGTTTATGCTTTTTTCACTCCACCAAATCGTCTATCTCGATGAACATATCGATCAATAGAACGCCATAAAACCTCACGAGAACAATCAGGGAAAAGCTCCGGCACAAAATCTAACTCAGCATACGCCGCTTGCCAAGGCAAAAAATTACTCGTCCTCTGCTCACCTGAAGTACGTAACACTAAATCACAGTCAGGAATATCAGGATTATACAAGTGATCAGCAATCATTTTTTCAGTTACACGATCGCCACTAATTTTACCTGATTTCACTTCTTGAGCAATCTTCGCACAAGCATCTGCAATCTCAGCACGACCACCATAATTAATGCAAAAAACAACGTCAATAACTTTGTTATTCTTTGTTTTTTCCATAGCAACTTCAAGCTCGTCAATAACTGACTTCCACAATTTTGGTCTTCTACCAGACCAGCGAACACGAACACCCCACTCATTCATCTGATCTACACGGCGGTGAATAATCTCACGAGAGAACCCCATAAGAAAACGAACTTCTTGCGGTGAACGTTTCCAATTCTCGGTAGAAAAAGTGTATAAGCTTAAATATCGAACCCCCGCTTCGATAGCGCCAGCAATCATGTCAAACACTACTGGTTCAGCAGCCTGATGACCCTCAGTACGGATAAGCCCCTGTTGTTGTGCCCATCGACCATTACCGTCCATGATAATTCCAACATGCCGAGGCACTTTCTTCTTCGGAAAATCGGGAATTATATCTCGATTTGAAAAGGGTGCTGACGGAATATCAAGCGAAGTATAATCTACATTTGTAAATGCCATACTTATGAATGTAACAAGTCTAGCGAACGAATTGGGTGCTCTAAGTAATATTGTGACCAATTATTAACAATTGCATGAACTTGAGAATCAAGTTGCACACCTTGCAAAACCGCCCAATTTCCTTCTAACAGCGCGCGTAATTGTTCAATAGTTGACTTCGACACACGAAATGCTCCAGCAATAGTATGCTCTTGACACATCAAGCCGCCAGCCTGCACAGAAAAACTTGTTAAATTCTCATTCGTATTACAAGTAACACATGATTGCAATCTTGGAGTCCATCCGGCTATTTTCAAGCTACGCAAAATATACGAATACGCAATATGCTCACTATCATGCGCTCCAGTTGCTAACGCATTCAACGCGCCGATAAGCAGTAGATACTGGTCGGTTGCTTGTTGATGTTCTGTATTAATAAGTAAATCAGCACATTGCGCAATTACATTTGCTGCTAAAAAACTTTCATAATGAGTTCCAATATTATGTGAATACGCGGAAATTGTAGACACTTGAGAAATAGTATCTAAATTCCTACCTTGTGCAATAAGCATGTCATTGCGCATAAATAAATCTAACCGTCCACCAAATTTAGTTTTGATACGGCGAACACCTTTTGCAACAGCACGAACCTTACCATGTTTCTTAGTAATTAGCGTTATAATACGATCGGCCTCCCCTAGTTTCACCGCTCGTATTACCACTGCCTCATCACGATATAATGCCATTAGCGAAATCTTATGTTAATTAGCACCTGCAGTAATTGGCACAACTATTGGACTACTATTATCATCTTCACCCATTTGTTCTGCAATTTCATGAGCTTTTTCTAGCAAAGTTGAAACAATTTCACTTTCTGGAACTGTTGCGACCACTTCACCCTTAATGAAAATCTGCCCTTTACCATTACCAGAGGCCACGCCAAGATCAGCTTCACGCGCCTCGCCAGGACCATTTACAATACATCCCATAACAGCAACACGAATAGGAGCTTTAATCTCTTTTAACCCCTCAGTCACAGCTGATGCTAGCTCAATCACGTCAACTTGCGCACGACCACAACTTGGGCAAGAAATAATATCGAAATGCCTTTGACGTAAGCCGAAATACTCTAAAATTTTACAGCCAACTTTAACTTCTTCAACTGGAGGAGCAGATAACGAAACTCGGATAGTATCGCCAATTCCTTCTGCAAGAAGAGATCCAAATGCGATACAAGATTTAATCGTACCTTGCCACGCTGGACCTGCCTCAGTTACGCCCAAATGTAACGGCCAATCACCTTTAGACGCGAGCAAACGGTATGTTTGCACCATTGTGATTGGATCATGATGTTTCACTGAGATTTTGAAATCTCGAAAACCGACATCCTCGAACATTTTCGCTTCTTTAAGAGCAGAAGCAACCAAAGCTTCAGGAGTTGGGCCACCATAATTCGCATATAATTCTTTATCTAAAGATCCAGCATTAACACCAATGCGCAATGAAATACCAGCATCAGTAGCTGCTTGACAAATTTTAGGGCCAACCTCATCGAATTTGCGAATATTTCCAGGATTCACACGCACAGCAGCACAACCTGCATCAATTGCCTGAAACACATATTTACTCTGGAAATGAATATCAGCAATAACAGGTATAGGAGATTTTTTTACAATAATTGGCAAAGCATCAGCATCATCCTGACTTGGAACTGCTACGCGCACAATATCACAACCAGAAGCAGCAAGCTCTGCAATTTGCTGCAAAGTTCCATTAATATCCGTTGTTGCAGTATTGGTCATTGATTGCACAGAAATTGGCGCACCGCCACCAACAGGAACTGATCCCACGTTAATCCTGCGAGTTTTACGCCTTGGATGCAACGGAGATTCACTAATAGAAGGCGCACCAGTTTTTCTAAATGGTTTTTCACTCACATCTTGCAAATCACTAACATTTTTAGAGTCTTGCATATTCAATATATTCTACTTTCCAACACCACAATTGCGATATAAGTAATATAATCAATATTCCTGTTATATTGTAATCAAATCGTCAGCAAGTTTACGAGCTTTATGCTCAATTATGCTCATTTCCTCCACCGATTCAAACAGCGGATTTGCACGCAACTCTGAGTCCATTTGATTGAGTACTCGATCCACAACAGCCACAATATCTAAATAAGATAATTTATGCTGCAAAAATGCGTGTACTGCCTGTTCATTTGCTGCATTCAACACAGCAGTATGCTTTTCAGAAGCACTCAAACAATGTCTTGCTAAATCCACTGCTGGAAAACGTTTATTATCAAGTGGTTCAAAATCCCAACTTGCAGCCTGAGTCCAATCACAAGCTTTTGCAACATTATTCAAACGCTCAGGTGCTGATAAACCTAATGCAATAGCTAAACGCATATCAGGAGGAGAAGCTTGCGCAATAGTTGCACCATCACAAAATTCCACCATTGAATGAACAATTGACTGTGGATGCACAGTTACTTCAATATTATCTGGTGAAATATTAAATAATCGGCTTGCTTCAATAACTTCTAAACCTTTATTCATTAAGGTAGAAGAATTAATGGTAACCACTGGACCCATATCCCATGTGGGATGATGTAAAGCCTGCTCTGGGGTTACTGCGCGTAACTCATCTAAGGAGAACTTTCTAAATGGTCCACCTGAAGCAGTTACTATTAGCTTAGCAACCTCATGAAAACTACCAGAACGCAAGCATTGCCAAATAGCACTATGCTCTGAGTCTACTGGATTGATTTGATTCTCACGAATTTGCGCGTCAAATAATAAATGACCACCAGCAACAACTGACTCTTTATTTGCCAAAGCTAATTGAGAACCTGCTTGCAATGCGCAAATACTTGGTTGTAAACCAATAGAACCAGTAATACCGTTAAGTACGATATCGCTACCTAAACCAGCTATTTCACAAACTGCTTCAAAACCCGCTGAGACCTTTACGCGCGCACAACCATTTGCTGTCAAAGCATCTCGCAGCAACTCTAATTTAGTCTCATCATAAATTGCCACATACTCTGCATGGAATTCTGCTACCTGTTGAGCTAACAAGTCAATATGAGAGCCACCTGCAACCAAGGCTTGCACAGAAAAAATATCAGTATGACGGCTGATAACATCTAAACCTTGAGTACCAATAGAGCCAGTTGACCCTAATATGGTCACAGTTTTCATGAAAGTCACTCGTTATCCTCAGACTCACCTTTTCCCGAGTTATTTGGCATAATTGGGAAGCTTAAGTTTGGAATATCTAAGCTTAAACTATTTTCTTCAGGCTTTGCAATAATCGAATCTAAATATTCGCTTTGAACACCAGTGTTTGTGTTTGACCCCTCTTCTGCTAGTGGATCAAATGATGTGGTTTCTTCAGATACGTTCTCACCCTTATCTTCTTCATGCGAAGTGTTTCGCGCTAAGGAAGCTAAAGAACTATTCTGAATAGGCATATTATCTTGCTCTACAGCTGCTGGCTGAGGTTGTTCAGTTGGTTGAACTTGCACAGTTAGCTGAGCTTCAGGAGTATCGTACTGTCCCAAAGCCTGTAGCGGAGTCACATTTTCCTCTGCTTGAGTTTCTGGGAAATTAAATACTGGCGTATTGTTACCAGTATTAGCAAAAATTGATTCTTCTGCTTTGTGTAATGCATCAAATGATGAACCATCATCCTCAGCATCTGGCGTAGCAGTATTTGCAACCTGAACCTGTTCTGCAGGCACAGCAGGAGCAATATTGAACAATGAGGTCACTGTTTCTGTTTCTTTTGAAGGTAACACTTCATCCTCATCATTATTCAAATATTCACTAATGCGCTCATATGATTCTAAGCGGGATAGAAGTCGAACGCATGCAGATAAGAAGTAGTCTACTTGTCGCTCATCGTAGCCGCGCTTACCCTTACGCTGAATGAATGTCACATTTGAGACCTTTGTAGAAGTTAATCCAAGCACATTATCAGGAACTGGATTTGATTTATCAGAAAACTCATATTCGATTTTCTCTGCAATACGATCTACATAAGCATCTACTTGCTTAAAATCATAAGATGTTGCTTTTCCTGTTCCTGCTTTAAATAATGCATAGGAATCACGCTGAACATGGTTGAGAATCTGCTTCGCAAGATCTTCGGTTTGTGCACGCCATGCCACGCGACCATTTTCAGAGATTTCCCACTCTGTTTGCTTATCAATAACAGCACGCTCTAAACGACTCAAAGCAGCATCAACTTGTGAAATCACATAGCCATGCTTCTTAATATCAAATGATACCTCTTGAATATCTTCTTGTGTTAAGCTGAGAGTATCGCTGTCGTACATAGAATGTGCACGCTCAAGGAATGCGTCAACTTGCTCAACATCATAGCCCCACTTATGCTTACCTGCGCGAGCAAGTCCAATTGAAGCACGATTCTTAGCATCTTCCTGAGTCATCAGCATCAAGCCCCTTACTAATAAGTCTTTAACACGTCTACTTTACGCGATTATTAAGACTGAGTACAAAAATTCTCCATTTTTACACGTAAAAACAACATTTGCCGTGTCTAAACACGCCGAACTTTGCATTTCAACAAGTTTGCTGTACAGTAGTACCTCGCGGGCGATTAGCTCAGTTGGCTAGAGCGCCACCTTTACACGGTGGATGTCAGGGGTTCGAGTCCCTTATCGCCCACTCTTGAAGACCGAAATGT
>JAUMUB010000020.1 GCA_030530905.1 Bifidobacteriaceae bacterium
CAGCGCCCTTTTTGCGTTTATCTAATTGGCACAACATACTTGTTGCGACGACGATAGGTGAGTCCGACAGATAATGCCAGAGCCACGAGTGAGATGATCAAGCCTGGTATCAGGTATGGTGGCCGGTAGTAGAGCTTGACCGTGTGATGTCCAGTGCTGATTGGAATTGCCATGAAGGTGTTGATAACAGTCTTCTTCTTGACTTCGTGGCCGTCCACGACAGCGTGCCAACCCTTAGCGGCGGGGATGGTGGTCATCAGGATTTTTTGCCCCTTCTTGATATCGACAGTACCCTCAATCGTGGTCGAGGAGTAGTGCTTGATGTGGAGCGGGGATGTCTTGAGCTTCTTGACACTCGCTTCGAATGCCTTTTGGTTGAGCTTGTAGACAGAGACGTTTTGGAACCAGGCGGAGGCGTGCTTGAGTGAGAATGTCACCTTGACCGCCTTGCCTTTTTGGTGGTGCGCCAGGTTGATGACGATCGTGTCACGATAATTTGATACCTGGCCAAACGAGCTCCGGTTGACCGTGATATCTGCAGCTTCCTTGACTGATGGCCCCAGCGTAAGGTAGTAAGATCCGTTTGTCGGTGGCACAAATGTCAGGGTGATCGATGCTGGCTTCATGAAGTCACGCTTCTTGAAGACCGTTCCTGTGATTTGTGTTGCGGAATTGACGTTGTTGAAGTTGACGGAAGTGAAGTTTTGTACCGTAAACAGTGAAGTCGTGGTATTGCCCGCCAACGCCTGCATGATCTGTGACTGGTAGTTCAGTGGATCCAGCGTCGTCCGTTTCAGCGAGAGAATCTTGTCACTCGCACCAAAAGCAAATGGCAGTGCATTCTTGTTCTTTTGGATCAGAATCTTGTCGGTGAAATTGGTGACTGAATTAGTATTCCAGTCAGGTCGGAACCCGGTCAGCGTCATAAATGAGCTGTATGGATTGCGCTTGCTCATCGTGTACTTCATCCCCAGCAAAGCATCACTAACCTGGGTACCGTTGGAGTAGGTTACAAATCCATCACCAGCAGGTTGCCCAATTGCTCCCATGAAGTTGGGAATCATCGGCTCAAGCGTAGAACCAAAGTGGTCGCCAGAATTGAAATCACCCTGGAATGGATCGTCCTTGGTCCGGCCAAAAGTCTTGGCAACCCGATAGAGGCCCTTGTCATCGGACTTGATTTTGCTAGATGCGGAATCCAATTGCTGTGTGTAGGACTTAAATTCCGTTTGCGTCACGTATGCAATATTGTTCAGACTCGTGAAGGCGCTAGTTGAGACGTCACACACGGCCAGGCAGACGATCAGGAGGTCATAGAAGAGCGGTGCATTCTTCCGTGAGAGTGCCAGGCAGCAGATCGTGATCAGGGCGAACGCTAATCCGATGTAGCGCTGTGAGTCGCTCAGGTACGACATATTAAGTTGTTTGACGTAGAAGAAAAATGCGGCCGTGATGACAAGCGTCAATCCAATTAACCACTTATTCATCCTGTAGTCCGGCTGTAGGGTCTTAGCGGCCAACATCACGCACCAGAAGGCGAAGATGAATGAAAAACGTGATGGGTACCAGACTGGGAATTGCCCAGCGTGCCAGAACAAGTCGAGCGGTTCGTAGCTGAATGAGAAGAAAAAGAAGAGCGTGATTGCCACACTGATGATTCGCTGTGACAATTTGAATTCACGACGGAAGAGGTAGAGCAGTGCTCCAACCATCATCAGCATCCCCACATAGTAGTTTGGTTGACCGGATGACATCTGATCGAAATTGAAAGAACCAGGGACCATCTTGGCCAGTGCTTTGAGTGGATCGTATTCGAACCGGCTCTTGATCGACGTATCTGTGTAGGTTCCCTTGCTCTGCGTCAGTGCGAACGCTGTCGGAAGGAGAACCACCGCAGCGATTCCAACCGCGGCCATGGATGAGATTAGGTAGCGCAGTGTTGATTTGCCACGTTCCTTCCATCCTTGAACCGCCGGAAGTTCCCACAACAGCAGCAAGAACGTGAAGATCGAGATCATCCAGGCCATGTAGTAATTGTCCATCATCATTACGGCTAGCCAGGAGATGTAGACACCCGGTTTACGCTCATGCAGTAATTTGAACAATCCGTAAACAATCAGCGGGAGAATCACCAGGGCGTCGAGCCAAATCATGTTGAGTTGGTTGGCGATCATCCAGCCGTTCATCGCGTAGGCAGTGGAGAAGGCTAAGATCCGTGGCCCTTTTTGCCAACCAGTCTTATCGAGGAGCCATGCAAAGCTCAATCCTGCGAGTCCATACCGTATCAAGAGGATCAACATGATTCCAGAGGTGAGGAACTTACCAGGGAAAAATAGCAATAATAAGTTCAGTGGACTAAAGAGGTAATAGGCGTTGGTTCCCCACATCTCGCCTCCGAGGTCCTTACTGAATGAATAAAAAATGCTCGAGGGATGGTGGAGCAAAGTCGATCTTAAGTAGGCAAAAAAGTCGACATATTGTTGGCCAAGATCGACGGTTAAAAGGCTACTTGAGCCAAATGGTGCCATCTGCCGAAAGATGAAGTAGCTGCCCATTAATATGACTGGGAGAAAAAAACTCATTGTGAATATAAGTGAGCGTTGATGTTTTCTAATCGTTGAAAGCACTAAAACAAGACTCCTTTATCTGCTTGCATTACTAAATACGTCATTAATCTTCATTTGTATCAACAGTAACATTCTCTTCTTGTGAGACATTGTAGCGCGCAAGAAGGATTTGTTGATACTTATCTTTGATTGCTGCATCGATACTTTCATCGATCTTTAATTCCGGTTGGTCTGCTCTGATCTTGTCTAACACTTCATCGGAAAAGTCAAAGTTTGGATCGATGTCAGTATCACCATTGAGGACCGCCAGAGTTTGGTCATAGTCCAGAACGTTTAAATCCCAAGTCGAGCGGTCAGCGTCAGGTTGGTGGAGCACGTCTGGATTATCCTTTAAATCCACGCGAAATCCATTTTCATCGTATTCATATTTTTGGTCGTCCAATTGAAAAACTCCTTTAATAGAAAATGCTGGTCATCATTATAACATGATAAGCAAAACTGCCTGAATTAATTTGTGGTATCGCGTGATCGAAAACTTAAGTAAATCGCTCAAATTAAAAAAACATGGATGTATTTATATCTATATAAATTAATCGTTTTCCCGGTAGAGTGGGAAGCAAAAGCGTTTTTATAAATTAGACAAAATTGCGATTTGTGCGCAACATGTGAAGAGTTTCTCAGCTTAATTAAAATCAGTCAAGGGCTTAGAATGGCTGATATAACGGGAAAATAAAGTGAATAATTTTTTTGTATTCATCCTATAGTAGAGTTATAATTATAGTGCATAATTAAAATTTATGGGAGGAGTTATTTTTATGAGGGGAAAACAAAATCCGTTCGAGGAAAAAAGGCGCCCACACTTCGGTCTTAGAAAACTGAGTGTCGGGGTTTGTTCAGTTCTGCTGTCAACAACGATCTTTTTTGGCTCACAAATAGCGGAAACCCATGCTTCGACTCAAACTACATCTAATAATGAAACTGGTGGTGACGATACCAATAATTTGATATCGCAGCCGAGTGTTGCATTACAAAGTGCTAATGACGCAGATAAAAACGCAAACGTTAGCACAAATCAAACAACGACTGCTACTACCAATGATGAAGCTTCTACCAATAATGTAGTTGCTAACAATGATGCAAGCTCTACGAATGATGCGGTTTCTACTTCTAGTTCAGTTTCATCTGATGTTTCAGCGACAGATCTCACCGCAAACAGTGATACTGTCACTTTAAATAATTCAGACATTAATGATAGAAATATCAATATTAGTGTTCCAGCTAAGAAGGGACAAAAGGTTACGGTTACTGTGCCTTACATCTTCTCAGCTACCAGTGATAATAGTGCTGGTTATACTTACAACACTGATAACAACAATGTTAACGCTGATTTCAACACAACTACCCAGTACAAGAACACAGTATTCAACTACACGATGAATGCGGATATGAGTACTAATTGGAACATTGCGCTGAAAAAGGCAATCGATAACTGGTCACTTTTGCCAGCCGGTAAGGAATTCGACATCGTTATTGCTGTTGATGGTGTGGAAAAGAAGAGAATCAAATATACTATCGGTACGATCAACCAAATCACTAGTGCCGACGTGATGTTTGACCAAAACCAAAAGACTAACTTGGTAAAGAACCAAAAGTACATTGCTGGTGTAAAACTGGGAGTTAATGATCCAACCGGGGATGCCACTGGTAGTTTTGAAGGTACGATCACGGTTCATGTACCAAAAGGATTCTTGCTCGATTCAGGTCAAGATACACAAGGTCCGGTTAGTCAAAACACATATGAATACGCTTATGGTTTTATTCCTGGTGTTGACAAATTAGGTGATACCTTTGATAAGTTCAATACACTTGCAACTGGTCAAGTGACTATGACACAAGCCAGTGCCGGTAGTGATATTGTTATCAAATTTAGTGGATTATCACGTTCAGATATTGCGAATGGTATCTTCTCATTCTGGGGTAAGTACACTGATGATGTGACTGCAGGCGATAACAATTTCACCGCTGCTGTTCAATATATAAATAATGATCCAGCTGGTGAAACCAGTACTGCCACATATACTACTAATGGCTCCGAATCTAAGGTAGGTTTGGCTACTGCTACAACTGAAAATGCTCACTTGCAAGCAGATTTCAACAAGCTTTCTGATGTTATTTATACTGATAATGGTACAACCTCAGCTCACCAAAGAAATTCAGGACAATACCAATATGTCAACCAGGCTAACGCGTACGATACGGTTACTGTCTACAACAACGGTAATGTTGATCAAAAGAATGTTAAAGTTGCAATTGATGTTGAACCGGGGACAGTATTAACGAACACTGGTGGCGGTGAAGATTACTGGATTCGCTGGAGCACAACTACTCAAAACCAGCCAACAAGAAGCGACGAATATCCAGCTAGTTTTTACATAGTTTTAACTGATGGAACCAAAGTTAATATCAATAGTAATCGTACCTATTATTCTGTAAACCGGAATAATCCTGGTGTAAGAATCACCTCTGATCTGATGGATAAGGGCGTTGCTCAAGATGGTTCTAATATCAAGCAGATTGTTTGGATTTTTAATTCTATTAAAGCTGGTACTAAAATTGACTTTAACTTTAGTAGTTATAGCATTCTCAGTCGTGCCACGAGCAAGAAGACTGGGGATTTCGCCAACTACTCATACACAATTACAAGTGATAATGGTGGTACACTGACAGGTCAAGAATCTCTTAAAATCGTTGACCCAGTTTTGGCAACCCGACGATTCAACGGTAGTACTGTTTTTAACAGTGGTACTTACCAACCAACGTCTGATCAACTGGCCGATTTTACATGGAAAATTTTTTCCGACAACTATACGCCAAATAAGTCCGAATCATCATCATACTTACTTGCTGTTCCAAAGGGTTTTAAGGTCCAGGGTGATTTGACAATTGTGGGTGCTGACGGCAAACCAGTTTCCGGTGCTACACTGACACCACTTGGTAATATCGGTTTGAACGGTGAAACCATGTACCGCCTCGACTTAACTTTTGTTCCTGGTCGATATGGCAACACGAATGATGGTCAGGTCCATGTTAAAGCGAAGTTAGTTGGGGACTTAGCAGCTACTGGTAGTAAATACTACTATGGTTGGAATTCGGTATATAGTTATCCACAATACGCAGGCTACGAAAACCTTGCTCAATATCAGGGTAAGGGTATGTCACTGTTAATGGCGATCAATGACAATGATATCTACTCACCTAGTCAAGGTAATGTAAGTCAGGAAACTGAAGGAACCTCAATTACCCTTTTGGATGGTAATACTTACAAAGTGGTAAAGCAGGACCTGTTCTTCAGTAACAACAATGATCCTGTAAAATACCCTAATGATTTGGTATTTAGAGCTGCACCAGCCCTCTATAACTTCATTTACCCATCCATGTTCGGTTCAATTGATTCTATCAACACGGACGACCAAAAGGGATACAGTGATAGAGCTAATTTGAAGTATTCTGAACAACCAGATATTCAATCTCAATTGGGTAAGACTACTGGTACATTCAAGATTACTAATATCATTAGTCAAAATGGGGATTCTAACTACAGCTACAACTACATTCCAATTGATAATGACCACGTCCAATTAACTGGAGCAGGTACGATTACTGCTAGTGGTAATGCAAAGTCTGGCGATGGATCACTTTACTACTACTTTGGTGACAACTCTAAAGTTACCATTGATGATACCTGGGACGGTGATACTGACCTGACTTCTAAGGGCTTTATCTCTGCTGATGATGCTGCTAAGAAATACGGAAATAATTGGTATACCAAGGTAACTGGTGTAATTCTCAAGGGTAACAAGATGACTTACACCTCAGCTATTGATGCGGTAGTTCCATACAAGATCGTTAACATCACTGGTGAAGGTAGCCAAATTGTATTAACTACCCAATTCGTTGGTGATCATAACGGTAGCAAGTATGAAAGTAGCAGTAACTTGACGATTGATGTTGCCCGCTACGTTCGTCAAACTGTGAATGACTACACTGCAACAGTTGACGGCAATGGTCACCTGGTAATCAATGCTTCACCAGATAAGACGACTAGCAAGGTTGTCAAGGTTGGTTCAAACCTCACATATGACCGAACATCAGATGCTGATTTGAATGCGGCTGGAGCGATCTACCAAGGTACATATGCATACGGAAGTAGCCAAGATCAAGCATCATCTGTTAGTCCATTTGTTCCAGAAATGGTATCAGTTAATGATTCTAACAACCTGACTTACGAAGAAAAGCAAGCAGTTAAGTCAGCTATTGTGAACACTAATTCTGGAGTTTTACCACAAGGCACCGATGTTTTTGTTGATAATAACGGTGATACATACTTGACGTTCCCAGATGGTTCCCGGGAATCAATTCCTGGATACCAACTGGTAAGTGGTAAGACTTCAGGAACTGGTACTACAACAGGTGCTCCTAAGAGTTCAGTATCTGACTTCTCGTTTAAGAAGGTTACGGATTCATCCAAAGCTCTTTCTGCTAACTACACAGTCGACAATATCTACTACAAGTGGGTAAATTATGACACTGATAAGACTGACTACACTTGTACGATTAAGTTTGTTGATACAGATGGCTCTGCAGTCGATGGCGTTAATGATATTGTTCAAACAACATCAGGCCAAAAGCACTACCGTTTGGATCCATTTGCTAAGTACTTATCCACGAATGATGACACTAAGGCAGTCAAGTCATTGTTGGACAACAAGTCATTAGATATTAAGTACGATGCTGCTAAGCCATTTGAAACAGCAAATGTGCTCGGTTACTACAATGCTTCTAACGGATTTGTTAGTGAAACTGATCCAACCAAGGCGGTAACTGTATACACAAATGAAGCAAGTTCAGTTCAATTTGCAAATACTGATCAAGCTAAGCTGTTAGCCTCAAAAGGTTTCAACACATCTGGAGATCCAACTGTCAAAGTTGCTGCATCTGGTCACAGTTACTCACAAGCAGCTGCTTCAAACATTACTGGGGTTAGTGGTTTTAACCCAGATAAGCCAGATACAAATGTTTACTTTGTATCATGGCCACACGACACGATCACTGTAACCGCAGCTGATCCAAAGACTACTAGTGATCAATACACTCAACCTGACGGAACTACGATGCAAAACTACCCTGAAGGTGTTACAAGTGACGACTTGAATAAGACGATCACTCGTACAATCGTTGTGACAACTCCTGATGGTCAAAAGACAAATGAAGAGCAAACCGTTAAGTATCAACGGAGCAAGACGATTGACAAGGTAACTAACAAGGTCATTTCTACTAGCGACTGGACTGTCAATGGTACTGATACTTGGCCAGCTTACGATGCATCTAACATCCCTGGATACAAGATCAACGTGGACGGTCAAGATGTTACTGGTAGTCACACTGTTCCAGCCTACAAGACGTCTTCAACGGATAGTGATACGACTGTTAACGTAACTTACGTACCACTTCCACAAACGATTACTTACCAAGCGATTGATAAGGATGATAACAACTCTGCAATTGATCTTTCTGGTCTTGGCGTGAAGACTAGCGCAACTGGTAACACAGATTCCGCTACCACTGCAACTACAGATGTCGACGCAATCAAGAATGCATTAGCAGCCAAGGGTTATGACTTTGACTCTAACGACGCGCTTCCAGCTAAGTACGTTGCTGGTGGTCAAACTGTCAAGATTTACTTCACTCACCACAAGATCACTGTTGATCCTAGTCAACCAAAGACGACAAATGATCAATACACTCAACCTGATGGCAACACAAAGAAGAATTACCCATCAGGTGTAGCTAATAGTGACCTTAACAAGACCATTACGCGGACGATTAACGTCAATAAGCCAGGTCAAGAACCAGAAGTTGTTTCACAAGCAGTTAGTTTTGAACGGACTGCAACTGTTGATCAAGTAACTAATGCAGTTTCATATGGCGAATGGTCACGTAAGGCTAATAGTGCTGAAAACTGGCCAGCTTATGATGCTGATGCTGTTGACGGATACAAGATCAATGTAGATGGTAAAGATGTTACTGCCGATCACACTGTTGCTGCATTTACACCAAGCGCAAGCGATAGTGATACGACCGTAAACGTAGCTTACGTACCGCTTCCACAAACCAACACTTACCAAGCAATTGATAAGGAAAATGGTAATTCTACAATTAGTCTTTCTGGTCTCGGCGTGAAGACTACTGCAACTGGTAATACTGGTTCAGATACCACTGCAGTAGCCGATGTAGAAGCAATCAAGAATGCATTGGCAGCCAAGGGTTATGACTTTGACTCCAACGACACGCTTCCAAATAAGTACGTTGCTGGTGGTCAAACCATCAAGATTTACTTCACTCACCACAAGATCACCGTTGATCCTAGTCAACCAAAGACAACAGATGATCAATACACGCAACCAGATGGTAAGACTAAGACTAATTACCCATCAGGCGTTGATGAAGCAAGCCTGAACAAGACTGTCACTCGGACCATCATCGTTAACGATCCACACTCAGGCGCCCAAACCACGAAGCAAGATGTAAACTTCCAACGTAGTGCGACTGTGGACCAAGTTACTAATGGTGTAACTTACAGCAATTGGACTGTTAAGAGCGGAAGTAAGACGAGCTGGGATGCATTCACTTCACCAGAAGTTGCTGGTTACACTGTTTCACCAGCCACAGTTGATGAAAAGACACCAACTGCAGAAAGTCAAAATGAAACTGTCAACGTAAATTACACTGCACAAGCACAAAAGATTACCCTTGAAGCTTATGATAAGAGTGACAATGGTTCTAAGATTGACCTGACAGGTGTTACTACTGTAGTTGATGGTAAGACAGACGAAAATGTTGACTTAAGCGGCAATGTGACTGCCATCAAGAATGCACTGGCTGCCAAGGGTTACGTATTCGACTCAAGTGATGAAATTCCTACTAAGTTTGGTTCATCTGATCAAACAGTTAAGTTGTACTTCACTCACCAAACTATCAATGTTACTCACGACGATCCAAAGAAGCCAAGTGAAACTTACAAGCAACCAGATGGTAAGACTGACAAGAATTATCCATCCGGTGTTGATGAATCAGACTTGAACAAGACCGTCACTCGTACAATTACGGTTACTAACCCAGATGGTACAAAGAAGGTTACGACCCAAGATGTTAAATTTGTACGTGACGCAACTGTTGATCAAGTGAGCGGGGATGTTAAGTACACTGAATGGAAAGTTGCTGACAACACTCCAAGTCAATGGCCAGAATTTACTACACCAGTACTTCCTGGTTACACTGCGAGTCAAGATAATGTGGAAGCAACTACTCCATCTGTAGATACTACTGATCCTGACATTCAAATCAGCTACAGTGCCCACAACCAAAAAGCTACTATTACTTACTATGATGATTCAACCAACCAAGTATTGTCTGTCGAACCATACAACGGTGATAGTGCAAAGACCGTTAATACCAAGGTTAGTGATACAGTTGCTGATTACCAAAAGCAAGGTTATGCACTGGTAACTCCTGAAGCAAGTCTGCCAACTACCATCACATTTGATACTGATGATAATGAGGACCAAAGCTTTGAAGTCCACTTTAACCACAGCAAGCTTACTGTAGGCCCATCCGATCCTAAGAAGCCTTCACAAACTTACACACAACCAGATGGAAAGACTGAGAAGAATTACCCATCCGGTGTTGACGAAACGGACTTGAACAAGACTGTCACTCGGACAATCACAGTTACGAATCCACAAGGCGTTTCAACTAAGGAAACACAAACGGTAAGTTTCGAACGCAACGCTACTATTGACCAAGTAAACAATACTGTTACTTATGGTGAATGGAAGCTTAAGGAAGGTAGTGCCTCTACTTGGCCTGCATTCAGCAATGTGCCAGCTATTGATGGTTACAAGGCAACCCAAACTAGTGTTGACGAAAAGACGCCAAGCGCAGACACTCCAGACGAAAACATTACAATCACTTATGTTGCTCAAGCTCAATCCATTACTATTGAGTCTTATGATGAAACTAATAATGACCAAAAGATTGACCTTGATGGCGCAACTCAAACATTGAATGGTAAGACTGATGAAAGTGTTGACGTCAACAGCAATATTGATGCAATCAAGGCTGCAATGGCTGCTAAGGGTTACCAATACAACGCAGCTCGTACGACTGAATTGCCAACTAAGTACACTGCCGGAGCACAAACCGTTAAGTTGTACTTCACTCACGGCAAGATCACTGTCACACCAGATCAACCAAAGACGACTGGTGAAACTTACAAGCAACCAGACGGCAAGACTGATCAAAACTACCCATCCGGTGTTGATAAGGCATCATTGAACAAGACTGTTACGCGGACAATTACCGTTAACAAGCCAGGTCAACAATCAGAAGTACACACGCAAGAGGTAAGCTTTGAACGGACTGCAACCATTGATCAAGTAAATAATAAAGTTGAATATGGTCAATGGAACAAGAAGACTGATAGTGTGGCTACTTGGCCATCCTTCAATGCTCCTGAAGTTTCTGGTTACACTGCTGACACTGCCACAGTTGCAGAAGTGACACCAGATGCTAATACTGCAGACTCTCATGTTTACATCAACTACACTGCCCAAACGCAAACTATCAGCTTTAAGGCAATTGATAAGGATAACGGCAACAAGGAAATCCAATTATCCGGATTCGCTGGTTTAACTACTAGTGTCGAAGGTAAGACCGATGAAGCTGCCAACTTAGATTCTTACGCAAAGGCCATTAAGGATGCATTGGCTGCTAAGGGATACGAATTTGATGAAAATGACAGTACTCCATTGCCAGCTAAGTTCGTTGCGGGCGGACAAACTGTAGATCTGTACTTCATTCACAAGAAGATTAGCGTATTGCACACTGATCCTAAGACTGAAGAACAAACTTACACTCAACCAGATGGTAAGACGACGCAAAACTATCCTCAGGGTGTGGCTGACAGTGACTTGAACCACACTGCTACTCGGACAATCACTGTAAATAATCCAGATAAAACATCTAAGATTACCACTCAAAAGGTTAGTTTCGTGCGTGACGCAACTGTTGACCAAGTTACTAACGATGTTACATACACTGATTGGAAGGTAGATACTGGTAGTGCTTCTAAGTGGGATTCATTCACCACACCAACTCTTCCAGGATACACAGCTACCTTGGATTCAGTTGATGAAGTAACACCAACAGCTACAACATCTGATTCAAACATTGCAATTAGCTACACTGCCCACAAACAAAAGGCTAATGTAACTTACTGGGATGATACCGATGGAGTAGAACTCGCAACCGATCCATTCGTTGGCGACAGTGCTTCATCCGTTGAAACAGGTGCTCAAGCTAAGGTTGCAGGTTACCAAAAGCAAGGGTACAAGCTTGTTACTGAAGCGGATCAAATTCCTAACACGATTACCTTTGACACTAATGATAGTGCGGACCAAGATTACACGATTCATTTCGTTCACGGTACGATTACTGTCAACCCAAGTGATCCAAAGACAACCGATGATAAGTACAAGCAACCAGATGGTGAAACTGATCAAAACTACCCATCAGGTGTAAATGAAAATGACTTGAACAAGACTGTAACGCGGACCATTAACATCCACGTTCCAAAGGGTGCGGTTCAAACCGTTAAGCAAACAGTAAGCTTTGAACGGACAGCTACAATTGATCAAGTTACTAACAACGTTGAATACTCTGATTGGACAGTTAAGTCTGGAAGTGCTTCTTCATGGCCAAGATACAATGCCATTCCAACGGTTACTGGATACCAAGCAAACAGAGTGTTCGTAAATGCTAGTGCTGTTACACCAGATACAAACGATACAACGGTTGACATAACCTACACTCCTCGAGTAACAACTATGTCATTGAATGCAGCTGATACTGATACAGGAACCACCCTTGCCTGGCCAGATGGTGTTAATCAAGTACTTAATGGTGTTACTGATGGAACAATCTCAGGTCTGTCAGATGTCCTTGACCAATTAAAGGACAAGTTTGGATCACAAGGTTATGTTTATGACGCCGATAGTACGGGTAATTTACCTACTATTTATCCAGCAGGAGCCTCTACTTTCACTTTCTACTTCAAACATGGAACGTTGACGGTTACATCAGATCAACCAAAGACGACTCAAGAAACTTACAAGCAACCAGATGGTAAGACTGACAAGAATTACCCATCAGGTGTCGATAGTAATTCACTGGTTAAGAATGTAGTTCGGACAATTTACGTTCACGATCCACATAATGGCGTCAAGACAACTGTTCAAACAGTCACATTTGTAAGAAATGCGACGATTGACCAAGTTACTGATCAAGTTACTTACACTCCTTGGAAGCTGAAGTCAGACAGTGCCACTAGATGGCCTGCATTTAGTGATGTACCAACGATTGCGGGTTACAAGGCTAGTCAAACTACGGTAGCG
>JAUMUB010000021.1 GCA_030530905.1 Bifidobacteriaceae bacterium
CAATTAACCTTTTAACTAACTTTGCACTACTTGTGTTAATACGCACATTCACACATAAGCCAAATAAACATTAACAACTAACCACTAAAAAACTAATGTATTTACGATATCGAAACCACGTTAAAGCCTAAATCAACATAAATTTCATTTAAATACTATTGAACTTTACTTCTGCTGCTCAAGTTTCCTAAAAATAGAATCATAAACCCAAGCACAGCAATATTGAGGCAAAGAAATACCAAAAAGTAGAATTAATGGAAAACCGTAAATAAAATAACGTATTGAAAGCACTAAAAATACGCCAAGCACAAATAATATGCAAAGTGTACGCGGTAGGAATGCGACTGCATAAAGGGCTGCTAAGCGCAGATATTCTTTAACACTATGAATATAACGTGATTGAATAATAAATAAATATTGCGACCACGAAATAGTGGCGATTAACAGCAATAAGACTGAAGCCAGCCCCATCCAACGTGTTGATTGAGGTAATGCTCTTACCACCATAAATTCAACACCTAAGAGAATGAAAACGCATAAACAAATACACCACAGTATGGTTGCTTGCTTCCAATTTTTGCGAAAAGCTTCAAAATATTGTTTCATTATATAAGTTTCTTCACCACGAACCATTGACGTAAGAACCTTATGCATTGCCGACAATGATGCGCCAATAGTAAAAATTGGTATACAGGTGACTATTGTGCAAAGGTTAAGAATAATTAAATTAAAAATAGTACCCATGCATTTGAAAAATGGATTATCTTGATCAAAAACCTTATTCATTCCATTCTCCTTATTCTGCCATACCACTTATAGCCATAACATTTACATAATAGTAGAGTGCGGCAATCTGATTATATTACTTCTTAAATCAAAATCTAACTTCTAAAGTATTACATCATCTGCCGCACTCGACAACATAACTTGATTATCAGTGTAATCTTATGCTTCCTCATACACAGGTGGTTGTTGAATGAGATCATGAGTTTGATGTTCACCCTGACCATCAGTCCACTGCATTGAAACAACCGACTGAGTATTTTCAACCCCACTTCCATTGCTCGGGGTGAAAGTTAAACTCACGGAGGTTTGAGCGTCCTTCCAAGTTAGTACGAGGTTCTTATCATCGCAACTGCTGCTAAATTCACCATTAAACGCAGGGAATGTGTTACGGAAAACGCAAAGTGCATTTAACGCCTTAACAACAGGGCGTTGCAATTGCTCATCAATTTCAGCAGTATTGTAATAATGACGATTGATATCGCGGCCAACGTTAGTTTCGCGCAATAATCCCATATCGTTTACGCCTGCGAGTGCGCCTACATAATAAACTTGAGGAATGCCTGGCAGGAAGAATTGCACTGCACGCGTTGCAATATAATGCTGATCATTACAACCAAGAGCTGAATAATATGTTGAATTTACTTGGTATAAATCAAGATTACTTGCTGCAGCTCCAGTGGCTTCTTGTGATTCACCATGAGTGTTTTTATGAATTGTATTCACCAAATCGTCAACATCTTGATCTGGAACTAAACCTTTAAGTTCACGGTTGAGCTGATCAGAACCAATATCAATTACGCCAATACCATCGTGTGTATCAAGCACAGTTATTGCATTATTTGGTCGTACGTCAATCCAATGATTAAGCGCAGATACGTCTGATTTAAATATCGAGTGCAATAACAATGGAGGCAAAGCGAAATCATATACTCGATCAACTTTCGAAGCAATTTCCACTTGCTTCTTATAGTATGAATGCACTTCAATTAATGTTTCTAAGCCACGCTTCGCCGCTTCTTCTTTAATTCGAGAGATGAGTTCAAATGTTTTTGGCATCATAAAGCAGCTTGTTTTTGCTTGCTTTGCACCATAGCCCACTGCATCTAGTCGAATTGAGGATACGTGACTTTGTGCTAGATGATCAAGTATAGAAAGTAAATAATCCCAACCTTCTTTTGCATCAGTATCGATATCAACCTGTTGTGGGGTAAAAGTAGTCCACACAAGACGCGTTTTGCCACCTAAAGTGTAGTGAGTAAACGGCAAGCCTGGGCGCGGACGGTAAATTGCTGCCAAATCTTCTTCTGTTGCTCCGTTTGGGAAGATAGAAGACATGGTTAAGAACATTGGATAATATGGGCTTTTCTCACCTTGCTTCATCACATCTTGGAATTGAGGTGACTCCCATGACATGTGGTTTACTATGGTATCTACCATAATATTATGAGTTTTTGCAAGCTCGCCAATACTATCCCAAGTGCCTAATCTTGGGTCTACTTTTGTGTGATCCACAGGATCAAAGCCAGCGTCTGCTCCATCAAATGGAGTGAAAAATGGCAAGATATGAACGCCTGTGTATACCTTATTAAATCGAGTTCGCAATATTTCAGTTAACGACTCTAGGGTACCTTCACCTAAACGATTCGCATAGGTGATAAGTTGCACCTCATTCTTCATCAAAACCCCCTTCGGCTTATCAGTTTATTCACATTTATCTTCAATGAATTTTGTGAATCAAACCGGTTCGATATAAGTGTATCAAACAATTTATACAAGCTCACACAACTTGCGATAAAAAATATAAAAAATTTTGTATGATAATATATTTTAATTTAAAAATGCATAATACTTTATTGCACTATACGCGTTGTTTCACCAAGACGTAAAGAAACGGGAGTTGTTTCTTCCACTGTTCCATCAGCAACATCAGAACTCATCGTATCAATATTTCCAACAATTGCTTGTTGCATGCCATCAACAACGCGCTTTGCCAACAAAGGAATATCCTGCACCACACAAGTAACCTTCTTGCAAGCAGTGTCAAGAACATACGTTCCGTCATACGCAATAATTTGCAAATCGCGAGGAACTTCAATACCTCGCGCATAGGCTTCACGTAAGCAGTACACCGCACCAATATCAGAACTCACCACAGCATCAACATCGGAATAATGTTCAAACACATCATGCATCGCATAAGCATATTGATCTAATTCATGAACCTCACCAGCCTCGACATAGTGAAACTCAATGCCTGCCTCATGCAACTGTTCTTCTAAAGCACTGAAATAACGCACAGTTGGAAAAGTTGTATTATCACCCAAATCTGTAAACTGCGAGCGAGGACCGCCGACCATCACAACATGTCGGGCGTTTGTACGAATTAGCAAATCTGCAATAAGATGACCACCCTGCGTATGATCAGAACCAAATGAAGCAATACCATCACCCAAATATCGATCAAACGCAACAATTGGACGTTGAATAGCAGACCAAAAATCCGAACCATGGGAAGTGTGAGCAGACATAATAATGCCGTCCATAATCTTACGGCGGAGCATATCAATATATTGCAACTCACCATTTTGCGTATCCGCAATCGAGCACAACATCAAATTCTGAGAATGTTCTGCAACCTCATGCTGTACTGCAGCAGCAAAAGTACCGAAAAAAGGATGACGAATTGTTGGCACAATTAAACCAATAATATTAGTGCGATTACGGAAAAAATTACGTGCAAGCTCATTAGGAACATAATTCAAATTTTGCATTGCTTTTTCAACTCGGGCGCGCATATTATCTGACACGTAACCGTTATTATTAATCACAAGCGATACGGTACTAACAGAAACACCTGCCTTCTTCGCAACATCACGAATGCCAACCATAGCCATCATCGCCTTCCCAGCACAAAGTTATACCAAAACTATACTACGCTGCAAACGCCTTATTATAGGATATTCCAACCAATGACTGCAAATATAAGCGGTACAATCACAGTGAATATGCCATAAATAATACCTGAACAATATTTCTTATTATTTATCTGATTAACTACTTGTGTTACAGCAGTAGAAAAAGTTGAAAAACCACCCAAAAAACCTGCTGTAAATAGCAAATATTGCATTTGATACACAGAAGAGCAGTCATAAGCACCGATTGCAATACCAGCACAAAATGCAGCAATTATATTAATAATAAACGTGCCAAGTGGAAAACCAAATTTCCAATTTCTACTAATCGTCGTATCTACCACAAAACGAGAAACTGCACCAAGACCACCACAAATACAAAGAAGAACAAACTCCATTGTTAACGAACCTCTCCTGACATTGGATCCGGAATCACACGAATCTCACTGGTAATAGGAGCAGGCTCATAAGAAGGAAGAGCTTCTTGCATCTGAGTTTCCTGAGCATTATTCACAGTTGATGACATTGACGCATCAATATCATCTGTACCATTACTGCTAGGAGTTGCGTCTAAATTATCATTCTCATCATCTTCAGAGAGCATATGCACAGTATTCACATTCTCGCTATGATGAGAATTCCCATTAAGCTTTCGTGCAGCTCTGCCGAGTATACGTGTCTCCGTAATTGACAACAATTGCTTTGCACACCAAGCTCCCAGAAAAGCAAAAATAATACCGCAAATAAGACTTACAGTTATATATAAAACTGGTTCCCAATACGATCCGTTATTTGCAATAGATTTATACGCTTCAATTTCCAATCCAGATAACGTGGATAAACCGCCGCAAAAGCCAACACCTAAACCACGTTGCAAAAGATCTTTATTACGCTTACGAATCCATACTGCAGAAGTTACATACTGTGAAATACATGCTAAAGCAAAACATGCGAGCATATTAGCCACAAAATTTGCCATATGAAACATATGGTATTCACCTTGCATTAACAGAGAAAACGCATAGCGCAAAGCAGTACCACAAAAACCGCCTAGGAATACGACAAGATAAAGCATGCCGTCTGCTAAAGGGTTGAACTTCGCTTGAAGATTCTTCAAAGGAGCTAACGGCACTTTAGGCGGCATAGCTAATGGTGCCTTTTGCGGATTAACCGCGTTACCTGTACTTTCGATTTTACTAATCGATTCAGTAGGAGGCGAGGCTATCATACCATCAGCATTATCAACTTCGTCTTGCGTACTCATAATCAAAACAAACCTAAAATATCAATCTCACTGAATGTAACTAACAAACTATAGCACATTACACTTTGAATACTTTGAGCGATATTAATCGATAAGACTATGAATCGAAATAATATGATCACGCTGAGGGCCAGTGCCAATCGCAGAAATACGGCAACGAGACAAGGACTCTAAACGCTTCACATAGGCTTGCGTGTTTTCAGGCAAATCCTCAAAATTATGAATTTGAGAAATATCTTCAGTCCAACCAGGCATTGTTTCATAAATCGGTTTCGCATTATTGAATAATGCCTGATCTGTTGGCATTTCATCAAAACGCTTATGAGAGCCATCAGCGAGTTCTACGTCATAAGCCACGCAAATAGGAATTTCTTTTAAACCCGTAAGCACATCAAGCTTCGTAAGCACAATATCGCTTAAACCGTTAATACGCGTTGCATAGCGCGCCACAACCGCATCAAACCATCCACAGCGACGAGGACGACCAGTGGTCACACCAAATTCATGACCCTGCTTACGCAACCATTCACCCTGTTCATCAAACAATTCTGTAGGGAATGGGCCTGCACCAACACGTGTAACATAAGCTTTAGCCACACCAATAACACGATTAATACGAGTTGGACCTACACCAGTACCCGTACAAGCGCCACCAGCAGTTGGATTAGAAGAAGTAACAAAAGGATAAGTTCCATGATCCACATCAAGCATTGTTGCCTGACCGCCTTCAAAAAGAACAGTTTTCCCTTCTTGTAAAGCATTCTCTAAAACTAGTGAAGTATTTGCAACATATGGTTGTAAGCGCTGACCAAGTTTTAATAATTCTTCTGTGACTTCGTCAACAAGCACCGGACGACGGTTATAAATCTTTACCAGAATCTCATTCTTCTGATGCAAACTTGCTTCAACCTTATCGCGTAAATGCTTCTCATTAAATAAGTCATGCACACGAATACCAACACGGTTAATTTTATCCGCATATGTTGGCCCAATACCACGACCAGTGGTGCCAATCTTACTCTTACCCAAAAAACGTTCGGTAACCTTATCAAGAGTACGATGATATGGCGCAATAATATGAGCAGCATCACTCACTAAAAGTCGAGAACAGTCAACACCGCGAGCTTCTAATGCATCGACTTCCTCAAATAGCACTTCTGGATCAATCACAACACCATTGCCAATAACGGGAATAACATTAGGGCTTAAAATGCCAGATGGTAGCAAGTGCAAGGCATAGGATTCATTACCCACAACCACGGTATGACCTGCATTATTACCGCCGTTAAAACGAGCAACGTAATCGATTTTTGTGCCAATAAGATCAGTGGCCTTGCCTTTACCTTCATCTCCCCATTGAGTTCCAACAAGAATAATTCCAGGCATGATGAACCTCCATACGTTTCACTCGCCGTTCAAGCTTTTTATTTACGTTTAAGCTTTCCAACACACTTATTCTATATATCGTGCACAACTTTTACACTGTCACTCATGCTCAGCGCGCAAAAACAAACAGGATGATTAAACACAACTATGCAATAAACACGCATGATGTAATAGAGTGAAAACATATTAGGAGTAATAATAGGAACATGCCAATTGCAAATTTTGAATCATATAGCAACATGCTGCACACTGCACGTGAAAACGGTTATGCGTATCCAGCAATAAATGTGACAAGCACACAAACTCTTAACGCCGCATTAGAAGGTTTATCCGAAGCACAATCTGATGGTATTATTCAGCTTTCTGTTGGCGGATCTTCATATATTTCCGGTCAACAAGTAAAAAATCGCGTTACGGGATCTTTAGCTTTTGCCGCTTTTGCCCACGAAGTTATCAAACAATATCCTGATATTACTGTTGCATTACACACAGATCACTGTGCCTCGCAGTACTTAGACTCTTGGATTCGTCCACTTCTTGATATTGAAATGGAAAATGTGGCACACGGCAAAGAGCCAATGTTTCAGTCGCACATGTGGGATGGCTCAACTGTTTCTCTTGACGAAAATTTATCTATCGCACATGAATTATTAGAAAAATCTGTTAAAGCACGCACCATTTTAGAAATCGAAATCGGTGCTGTAGGTGGTGAAGAAGATGGACATAGTGCCGCGATTGATGAACGTTTATATTCCACTCCACAAGACGGCATTACTGTAGCAAAGTCACTTGGCTTAGGTGAAAACGGCACTTATATTGCTGCATTCACTTTTGGTAATGTGCATGGAGCATACAAGCCGGGTATGGTGAAATTACGGCCAGAATTACTACACACTATTCAACATGCAGTATTCGAAGATGCAAGTATTACAAAACCTACTAACACTCCAGAAGATAAGCCTTTCATGCTCGTATTCCACGGAGGTTCTGGTTCAACACCTGAAGAAATCGCACAGGCTGTAAAAGCCGGTGTTGTAAAAATGAATATTGACACCGACACTCAATATGCTTTTTCACGTGCAATCGCTGACCATATGATGAAGCATTACGATAGTGTGCTAAAAATCGATGGCGAAGTTGGTAATAAGAAATTCTACGATCCTCGCTCATGGGGTGCAAGCGCTGAAGATTCAATGGCTGCACGAGTGATAGAAGCTTGTACTCAATTAGGGTCCGCTGGAAAAGCAATACACTAACAGTATTTTCATATACTAAAATTTAGTAATATAAATAATTGTGGGACACCTTTTAAGGTGTCCCACAATTATTACAACATTATAAAAATGCTTTTAGCAAGTTTTATAACTATTTGCAGTTTTTATAAATGTTCATGCAATGAGCGTAAACGTGCAATACTCACATCTTTGCCAACAATCTCCATGGATTCAAATAACGGAGGAGAAACGCGGCGACCTGACATGGCAACACGAACAGGACCGAACGCAAGACGAGGCTTATATCCGCCATCCTCGACTAGTGCCTTATTAAGCGTATTGTGCAAGCTATCAGTATTCCAATCAGACGAGTCAACGGTCTCGAGAATTTCAATAGCTTTATCTAATACTTCAGCAGCAGAATCTTTCAACTGCTTACGCGCATCCGCATCAGGCTCTAGGTAAGATTCCTTGCTTAACAATGAACCAACCATACCACTTACTTCGCCAAGTAAACGAACACGAGGCTGAACTAAAGGAGCAGACTGTTTAAGAATATGCTGTTCTTGCTCGCTTAACGCATCCCAGTTGTCAGCAGACACAACATTATCACGGAAAAGGTAAGGAATAGAACGGTTCAAGAAATCCTGTTCATCAAGCATACGAACATGCTCAGCATTAATAGAGATTGCTTTATCAATATCAAAATGAGCTGGGTTTGCTTTTACATCGCGAACATCGAATTTTTCAATCATTTCTTCCATTGAAAATACGTCACGATCAGGAGCAATAGACCAGCCAAGCAAAGCTAAATAGTTCAACAGGCCTTCAGGGATGAAACCATTTTCACGATGCAAGAAAAGATTTGATTCTGGATCGCGCTTAGAAAGCTTCTTCTTACCCTCTCCCATTACATATGGCATATGGCCAAAAACAGGGATTTCCTTAGCAATACCAAGCTCCACTAAATAGCGGTATAGCACGATTTGGCGAGGGGTAGAACTTAACAAATCCTCACCACGAAGCACCACGTTAATTTCCATGAGCGCATCGTCAACGGGATTAGTAAGCGTATATAAAGGATCACCATTAGGACGCACGATTACGTAATCTGGAACAGATCCGGCTTTAAACTCGATATCACCACGAATCAAATCATTAAATGAAATATCTTCATCAGGCATTCGTAAACGAATAGCAGGCTGACGACCTTCAGCGCGGAATGCGTCACGCTGTTCTTGTGTTAAATTGCGATCATAACCGTCATAACCAAAAGCCTTAGGTCGACCAGCAGCAACATTACGAGCCTCAATTTCTTCAGCTGTTGAATAAGACTCATAAGCATATCCAGCCTCAAGTAAACGAGCCGCAACATCTTTATAAATTTCAGTACGCTCAGACTGACGGTAAGGGCCATGTGAGCCACCAACTTCAACGCCCTCATCCCAATCAATATTTAACCAATGTAATGCGTCAAGAATCTGATTATAGCTTTCCTCAGAATCACGTTGAGCATCAGTATCTTCAATTCGGAAAACAAATGCGCCTTTTGTGTGACGGGCTTCAGCCCAGTTAAACAGCGCGGTACGCACCATACCTACGTGAGGCGTGCCAGTTGGAGATGGGCAGAAACGAACACGCACATGCTCAGGCATAGCGGGCTTTTCACTTTTATCATTAACATTACTCATGCTCACAATTTTGCTACTGAATAAGGACTCAACACACACTTAGCGCATAATTGGTCACAATTCTTCAATATTGCTTGTTTTATTACCTTCAATATGAGCGAATTTCGCTGCCAAAGCTTCACGGCTTTTACGCTCATCTTCTTCTCTAGCTCGCTTTTTCGCTTCTACCTGATCCCAAAGGACATCTTCATAATGTTTTGCCCATTCAAGCTGTGCAGCAGAAGCAAAAAGCTCAATAAATTCAGCACTATCGTTTAATGATAACGATTGAATCAATGATTCACATTGTTTTGCATCTAAACATATTCGAGGAATTTCTAAACGCTCGCATAACTCATTAATATAAGGCAGCAAAATTACTGTCTTTTCGAGTAAAGCTTGTGCATCAACAGTACGAAGAACATATAAGCATGCTGTAATAACAGACGAGAAACGGTGAGTAAAATCATACGAATCTCGCAACACAACTTGAATATATTGTTCAAGCTCGTTAAAACATGATGTAAGACGATCCCACTGTTCACTACTAAAAACAGACTCATACTCGTGTAAAGCGGAGGTAATAACACTTAAATCGCCATTGCGAGAATAATCATCCATGCTGTCATACATATCATATGCTTGCATAAGCGCATTGACCTGATCTTGGCTAACACCAGGAATTTCATCAGCCCCCTCATACACGTATTCTGCATCCGCAATACTCACACGTTGTTCTAATAGCGCACTGACAATAACTCTACAAATACGCACCTGCAAATTTTCAGCATACTTCATGTCGTTATTCATATGCTCAACCTTGCTTAAAGGCCATAAATTAACAAGTATTTGACCTTGCTCAACAGCTGCTTTCACTGCTGAACTTGACTTAATCTGTGATTGTGCTTCTTGCATCACTTGTTCTAAATCGCTCATGAATGCTCCCTTGCAGTCTTTTAATGCTACATATATAACATTTTATGTACATTTTTCGCTGGATCAACATAGGTAATTGACATCACCTGTTCAGAATCACAGTCATAAGTAATAGAAGTAATTGAAGCCAAAGCGATCTTGCGCATAAGCATATTATGCTCAGGATGCCCTGTTTCCAACATATGCCGATACGACCAAATAGGTGACTCGTGGCTTACTACCAGAATCTGTTCACCTGCGTGCTGATGAATTTTTTCAAGCGCAAAATCTTGCATCCGATCCGCTATTTCTTGATAGCTTTCACCCCAGCTTGGTCGCCATAAATTCTTAACAAGCTTTAAATTTTCAGGCTTCCACAAAGCACCATCACCAAAACCAATACGCTTACCACGAAACTCGTTTCTCGCTTCGATAATACGAGAATCGACTTCTAACTGTAGATCGTTTTCACCACGCAAATTACGAACTGAATTTAATGACTCAAGAATAAACTCCGCTGTTTCTCGAGTGCGGTCAAGAGGAGAAGCATATGCGCAAGAAATAGTATTCATCTGAGGGCTTGCTGCAATATAATCGCCTGTTGCCTTAGCCATGCACACACCAAGTTTTGATAAATGAAAATTTGGTAAACGTTCATACAACACTTTATCAGGGTTGTACACTTTACCATGACGAACAAAATGAATTGTTGTTGCTACCACCGAATGCCCTCCTCTGCGCTTGGCATACGTCATATGAAACTGTAAAAAATTGTGCCACTATTACATATTTTTTTCATTATAAATGTGTGTTGCAAACTATAGCAAGTACAGTAATGTATCAGAGAGTTGAATAAAAAAAATATCAAAACTTCAATGAAGAACCGTTATAACAAAGCAGCGCATAGGAGGATGCATGTCACAACATTTACAACATGTAACGCAAGCAGTGCGTGATGTTCGTAAAAGATTATTTGGAGGATACGCTGAACTCTTAAAAATGCCGCATACGGCACGATTTTCAATCGGAGCTGTGATCGCATGTATGCCATACCCAATGGTTGGCATGACCATTACCATCAGCGTGCAGCACTTTTATAACAGTTATGCGCTTGCAGGACAATTATCTGCGCTTCAAGCAATAATTTTGGCAGCCTCCCAGCCGTTACTAGGTAAGCTCACTGACAAATTCGGTCAGCGACAAGTCGCAATTCCTGCAATTATTATTTGGATGTGTGCAGCAACAGCTCTTATCAGCTGCATTAACGCACGTGTACCTGAGTGGATTCTGTTCTGTATTGTGCCGTTTATTTCTATAATCCCACCATGGGGTGCAATGAGTCGTAAACGTTGGGCTTATTTGTTAAAAGATGATTCACAGCGCATGAATCGTGCCCTATCACTAAGCAGCATTTTTGATGAGTGCATGTGGGTTGTTGGCAACCCTCTTGCTTCAACACTTGCTGTTATTTCTGGCGTGCTCTCTTTCAGCGTTACGGGACTGTGCGTAGTAATTGGCGCGCTCATGTTCTTAACGGAACTAAGCACTGAGCCACCATCACAAACCCAAGCGGCACAGGCTGAAGGTATTAGCCGTAAAGAATATCGCAAACGCATTGACGAGGCGGCAGCAAAACTACAAGGCGAAGAAAAGAAAAAGGGAATATTAGGACCGGGTCTGATTGCATTGTGTGCAACATGGTTCACTCTTGGAGCATTCCAGTCTGCAACCAGCATTTCGATTATTGCTTTTGCAACAGAGCAGAATATGCGTCAGTACACTGGCTTTGTGTTCGCTTGTTTCTCTTTCAGCTCTCTTATTGGTGCAATGGTGTATGGTGCAAAAAATTGGAGAACGCCTTTATGGAAGCGTTATTATATTTGTCTTGCGGTTGTCAATATTGGCATAAGTACGTTCCTGCTAGCCAACCACCTCTGGGTTATTATGACAATTTATTTGCTTATTGGCATCTGCCAGTCACCAACATGGATTAACGGTAGTGAGATTATGCTTCATCTTGTTCCATCCACACGATTCACTGAGGGCATGTCGCTTATGAACGCAATGAATGCGATTGGATCATCTATCGGATCAGCTGTTGCGGGCATTTATATTGACTCATTCGGATCAAAAGGCGGTTTTGCTGTGGTTACGTGCATGGCATTATCTTCGTTGGCAATCGCGTTTACCGGATTCAAGCAAATTAAAAGCAGTATTGAAAAACCATCACTTACTGTTGTTGAGGTGTAAAACCAAAAGCATAGACTCAATGGAGTAAAAAATGGGCGGTGTAAAACCGCCCTTTTTGTAATATTAATGCTTACTTATTCTTACGCGAGAATGGGTTATAAGTTAACGACCATTTACCGATAATATACGAGAAAGACTTATGATATTTCTCAATCTCAACTGCAGACATCTCATTAGCATCTTTACTATCCAACAACCATTTACGAATAATAAAATTCCAAACTGCAACAATAACTGTAGCCACAATTTTACCGATGTTTGTGCGCAAAATGTATGCAGTATGATCAGTTATCATAGCATCATGAGCCATACCATAAGTACTTATCCAAATAATCACATCATTAATAAATAAACCTACTATTGCTGCAGCAATAAATATAGTCATTTCCATCCAACGAGCCATATCTTCGCGTTGAACAAAAACGTATTTCATACTAATAACATAGTTAAAAGCGAGTGAAATAATAAAACTAATTGTTGCAGCTAGCACATTATGCAAATGTACCATGAGTAGCAGGTTCATAATGCCGTAATCGATTACAAAGGCTAAAATACCTACTACGCCGAACTTCATTAATTGAGCAATAATCTTATTCACACTACTATTAAACATTATAAGAC
>JAUMUB010000022.1 GCA_030530905.1 Bifidobacteriaceae bacterium
ATTTTCATATGTGTTCACACCAAATTATAAAAGGTTCGTGGCGTAGTCTAGGATATAGGCTTGAATACATGAGATTAATCTTGTAAAGGAAGCACGTTGCCTACATATCATTATCGTTGCAAAAGTTGCGGATACGATTTTACTGAACAGCAATCGTTTAACGATGATCCTATTTCAGTCTGCCCACAATGTGGTAAGGAGCAAGTACATAAAGTATATAGTGCACCTTCAATTGAATTTAAGGGCAGTGGATTCTATCGAACAGATAAATCTGGCTCATAAGTTGTTTAGTATCATTTATCCACAATTAAAAAATAACATTAGTACTAAGTTTTTTCCTGTCATTATTATTCAATGGCAGGTTTTTCTTTATTTAAACACAGCAATATCGCTCAACATTCAACTTCTGCGCTAAGCAGACGGATTCGCCAACATATAATGCGTCTGCTAATTGGCTACGTTAGTGCTGGCATTGCGCTTATATTGATAACACAATTTTTCATTGCCACACAAAGAAAAATTACTCTTCCTATTGCCACTTCCACAATTTCCGCCGGCACTGCAATCACAAAAAAGAATTACACTCTTACACAAGTTCCTTATCATGCCATGCTAGAACAGATCAACTACGAAATACCCCAAAACGCTATTGCTCAAATTAGCATTAGCAAACACAGCATAATTATGCAATCAATGTTTAGCACGCTCCCACCCCTGCCTGAAAATCATATTGCGCATGAAGTTCAGTTAGCTAGCGCACCTCATCGTATCCTTCCTAATAACTACGTGTCGTTAATCACTAACACACAATGCGATGTTGTGGGTCTTAATAGCTCAGCTACGCTTAACACCTCTGAACCACACATAAGAAGATCAGAAACGCATGAGGTTCAACATTTAGAGCAATGCATTATTGCCAAACATGTTTTAGTATTAGACACTCCAACAATCCACTCGGGATCTCACGCTCCCACACTAATTGTTGCCATAACCCCACAAACAGCATTACAGTTAATTCGCATTCAAGAGCATATTCCAATTATTGCACTTAAAGAAAATGATAAAGATTAACACAATGCACTTGTTAAAAAATAGCAATACTAGGTGTTTATCGTATTATTGCTCCGATTTTGTCTTGTTATGAATAAACCAGTGAGGTGGAATTTCATCGAGAATACGGCGATCGTCGTCATTGTCACGTGAATCTTGTGTTGATCGATCCATGCTTAAAAACTCATCACCCTCTACGTTAAAACGTTCAGTGCCTTTACGAACAACACGATGATATTCTCTGCTCGTTCTACGTGAAGCATCGTATGGCATAATAATCCTATTCTTTAAAAATATTAAAAGCTACCTATATTAACTATACATGGTAGCAGTTCATCAGCGTTAATATTACACATTACACGCGTAAACTTAAGAACTATGCAGATTATGAGTTCAAATACACGTTACAAATTATTTACCAATATAATTAACCGAAGAATTACAATATTATGCTTTCATACTCCAATTAAAAGCACACCCTTACAATTATGTAAGCTTAGAAAAAGAGCAGGCATTGAGCCTGCTCTTTAATCCTAAATTTCTCGATAAATCTCACCAATACGCGCCATAATTCGATCAACCTCTTTCTCTGGGTTAACGAATGCGCCAACACTCCAAACATTCATTACAGACCAGCCAAGAGATTCAAGATCCTGACGGTATACGCGATGACGTTCACGAGTGGATTGAATACTCATAAACTGAGCATCATCAGTTAAAATTGCGAGCGCAAAAGGTTTATCTTTTAAACCAACAACAAGTGGAATTTGTAAGCCGTCTTCAAAGCCGTAATTCAGCGCTGCATTAAGACCGCGAGCACGAATACGTTCTGCTAAATCGTTAAACAGCACGTTTTCACCTTGCTCATGTGCGGCAGGACGTATTACTTCATTATTCAGATTCTCTGCCCACTGTAGAACTTTCTTCAAGAATCTTGGGCCAGTTTGATGAATACGCTCATCAATCATTTCTGTAGAACTGAATGCTGAAGTAATATCTAAATTGCAATCCGCTAAAGCTAGGGCATCAAGTAACATACCCACACCATAGTTACCCTCAAGTGGTCCGAATTGCTGAATCAAACGACCGTGAGCTGTTTTTGCAAAACCCATAGATAGAATTACATCTGTTGCTTGAATTCCCGCAACCTCTTCTATACCAATTATTCGCACATGGTATAAGAAGCGTTCCATAGATTTACTCTTTTGTGCAAGCGCTTTAAGCTCTGCGCCTAAACGAGTTCGGAAAGTGTTGGTTAGCGTTACTACAGCAAGAATATAATTTGCCGGAATAATACTAAAGGTTGTGGCTCTCTGAGTAATAATCGACACTACCTCATCAAGCTCTTTTTGGCTGCTCTCAACAATACCAGTGGCGATAACAGGTACGCCTGATGCGTCTAACGAGTGCATACGAACTTTGCCTTGAGCATTCTCAACAGCAACCCCAACAGAATTATCCCCATAATTACAATCTTTTAAGAATTGTGTAACCTGCGGTGCACGGCGCGTGTAATGAGGTTTGATAGATACTGCTGGGAGCAGTGAAGCAAACTTCTTCAAGCTTGGGGAAGTTATCGTATTCTTATGCGCAATAACCACAACCTGTCGTACGCGGCATAGAATAGATAATAGTTCAATTGAAGGCATGTGGGTAGCAGCATCAATAATTGCAATATCTGCAATATATTGAGGGTTGCTTAACATAACTAAGCTTGCTGGAGTTGACACGATTATTGGTTTTGCAGCTGACATTATCTCTGGATAGTCCTGACGAACTTTGCTAAGAGAAACCGTTTGTGAACCAGCAAGCGCAGTATGCAACTGATTTGCTTCCTGAGTACGTGCAAATAGTAATTCGCAAAGCTTACGCATGACTTCCTGCGTTACCATTGAACCAACACTACGAATATGCTCTAGATCAACTTGGACGAAGCGATCTGCAGCATCTTGCATTGCAGAACCATCTTGATTAGAGATAATTGCTGATGATCGCACAATATCATCAAATACAGTAGTCCACCATGAAAGTTGCAATTCAGCTTCAACAGCTTCTTCTGCGACTCGGCGTTGGCGTAAATCGTTTACCAAATCATTCAAGCCAACGCGGTTAAAATCCTGTTCAAGCTGACAACGCTCTGGCAAGCTCTCTAAGGACATATGATCTTCATATAAAGCCCTCAAACGTGCTTCTAAATCGTTGAAATTAACGTTTTCAAGATTGCCACCCTCAGGAGTGCTTGCTAACACAACATTAAGAGCTGTAATCGCGCTCATCAAAGATTCTTGAGAGTCAATAATCGAATCCAATTTTGGAGGTAACACTGGCCAACCGCCGTGAGGAACAAAACGGCGCCACTGTTCAGCTTGTCTCTGCACAACCACCAACGCATCATGCAAACTTTCAACCTGTGCGCCAACGCGAAGCATTTGCTTTGCTTCCTTGATAAGACGACGACGCTCCCAGAAACCAATTTTAACACCCTGTTCCTTGCGTTCTGCGCTTGTCATTGTGGCATAAATCATCGCCATAATATCGCGTTCAAAAATATCCGGCTGGAACACGTCAAGTACACGGCGTAAATTCTTCAAAACGCCAACTTGACGAGTCCACTCCTGAGCTGTTGTTGGCACAGGGAAACCACAAGTTTTAACTGTGGTAGCAACCTGCTCACGAATAGCTGGGAGAATTTTTGTAAGCGCATCATTTACTCGCTGATACACTGCAACAGCTTCATCTTCGTTAAAAATGGTTGCTGCATACCATGCGGTGTCCTTTTCACTTAAAGTAAATTCACCTAACTGCGCTGCACGGCGAAGCTTTTGAGCCCACTCCTGCATATGGCCGTTTAGCGAACGAGCTGTTTGCTTACTTAAGCGTACGTGAGTCATTGGCTTAGTAGGCAGAACTGCAATATTTGCAAGGTTCTGAATAGTGCTGTATGCAGAAATACCCCACTGCTCGTTAACCCCGTGCAAGTCTCCAAGATAGCGAGTTAATCGAGAGCGCACACCAACAAGCTCATCTGCAAGCTGTTCAAAACGAGAGCTTGCTATACCAGGTTGGTATCCTACAGCAGAAATTAATTGCTTATCGACGTTTTGCAAAGCATTATCATCTGTAGCATCTAACACAACATCGCTTATTTCAGCTGCTCGCGCAATTTGCATAAAACGTTGCTTTTGTTCTGCAACGCATGGAACGTACAACACAGATTTGCCGTTCATAACAGCACGAGTTGCGATTGCAGCTGACATTTGAGCCGTGTTCTCACCTGCTGGCACATCAACAAATAGTGAATTCTGTCCTGCGGCAATCTGAGCAACGTAGCGCACTGAATTATCAACGTCACCAACCTCATATTCTTTATGAGGATCTTTATCAAAAGCACTATAGTTGGAAATTGGCGCATTCTTTAAAATTTCAATCGACTGCTTATCGCCTGCTAATGCATCAATCATCGTATTACCAGACGCACCTTTTTCTAAAGCGTCTAGAATTTGCTGGCTTTCATATAAAAACTGCGAGCTTGGATCTGTAAAACAGCCTAAAATAATGTTGCGGTTAATAACAAAATCACTACACACAGGTTTTACCTGTTTCGCAATATTTGCAAATACTGCTGAAGTTTCTGGAGTGCCGTTTGCATAACGTGAACTATCAAATAATTCTCGTTCGCTAATCATCACTCCTTTTTCACGCATTGCAGATATAAAAGAAGCGTTTAAGGATACATGGCCAGTAAATTTAATAGTGATCTTACTGCCTACAACACCTTTTGACTGCACAATATCAACTGGGTAGAGCAATATTGGCATTTGGTTATTCTTCCAGGATGCAACACCCACCACTAAACTGAGCTTTGATAAACCTGTGAAAATACTTTTAGTAACACAGTCGTCAAGTACTCTGTCTACATGACGTTTTGCACCTCGTAATAATCCCGCATCTCTGAATAAGGAATCAAGTGATGCATGACCTGATGCAAAAAGCTGTGCTATCCCAGATGGGTGTGCATGTGTTAAATCTAGCTGTGCAGCAAGCTGATCAATATTCTCTAATGGAGATGGAGTAAGTCTACTACGATACTGTTCTCTCCACTCGCGCATCTGTTCGATTGCGTTAGTATCTGTACTATTACTCATGTACTTCACTTCCCCACTGATTTACTATATTCTGCATACCCAGTATTACGTGATAATGCCGCATCAATATCGGCGTTGCCTTGCGCTGACAACCATGCAAATAAATCATCATATAAATTAGGGTTCATCGCTAAGAAAGGCAATAATTCTGGATGACGTGCCATTTCAAACTGCAAAGCAAAATCGTTGGTACGTTTTGCATCATCCGAGGTTAAACCATCGACTTCAATAGTTTGTTCTTGCTGTAATAATTCACCTTTGGAAACTTTTTCAAACACAGATCCAGGTTCAAACTTCTGTTGATACTCCTGATGTGCCGCACTATCTTCAACATTATCATTTGAAGGTTTAAAACGCGCGTCTTCATCTACGACTGCCACATTTACTGCGTTATCCTCAATAGGAACAAAAGTGACTGTGTTTTGCTCTACTTCTTGTTCACTATTTTCAATGTTAACTTGCGCATTTTGCTCCTGAAGCTCTACCACTGGAGAGCTTCCAGAATTTTGAGGAGCCTTATATAATGGCTGTTCAATATCTTGAGATTCTTCTATTTGTGCTGCTACGTTTTGAGTTTCGCTCTGCTGAGTAGCTTCAGATTCTGCAATTTCTTTATTATCTTGCTCAGTTTGAGATTCTTCAACTGTAACAATAGGCTCTTCTTGCGACTGTTGCACTATTTCTTGCTCAGCAATCTGAGAATTATCAGACACTACTTCGCCTAATTCGCTAGGTTCAGCTGTTTCAATTGCTTGAGCAGATTCAACCACCTCGGCCTCTTGCACACTTTCCACTACAGGCTCATCGACTTGCGTTGCATTTTCAGAAGATTCTTCTACAAGATCATTATTGGTCTCTTCAGTATTTTCTTGTTGTGCTATTTGCTCAATATTATCTGCTGAAGCGTGAGCATCAGCGAACAAGTCTAACGGAGCAACCGGCTCTTCAACTTGTGGATTGAGAGCAATTTGCATAATTGGCTCAGATTCTTTTTCCTCAATATCATTTTCCTGAGCCGTAAATAAAGAATCATTTGACATTGACTGGGCTTGAAACATACTTGTCGGCTCACCAGCACGCAAATCTAAAATATCGTCTACTGACATATCAGCAGCATCAGGTTCAGGTTGCACTGATTGAGAAGCGTAAGCAAATAAATCACTCACAGCATCAGGCTCAAAAGTATCTTCAACCTTAACGAAATCCAGAACAATATCACCAAACTGGAATCTAAATGGTGATATTGGAATAGTAATATCAATTTGCGGCTGTAAACGGCGAAGCACTCCATTTTCAAATACTGCAAAAGTACCGTTTGTGGAGGCTAAATCACGAATGGTGGCAGCACCATCCTCAGCAACATGAAACACAGCATGTCTTTTAGAAACTGATCTTGTTGAATCCTCAATTTCTACACGAGGTAATTCACTATTATTTAAGGGGCGAAGTGGTTTACGACCAAGTTCCACACTATGTCCTGCTTTAACAGCGGCGAGATTCTTTCCGTTAACAGTAATAATCCATTGCTGTGCGGTAGTATGTTCACTCACCTTTGCCTCCCTTATAATTTGTTTTGCCTCTCAACGCAAAACAGCATGCTACGCATATAATAAATAGACATTCATGTTCAAGAATACGCCATAAGGCACACAGAAACATATGATAAATGTCAAAATAAAGAAAAAATTTACACATATAACAAAATAAACCCTGATATTTTCATATCAGGGTTTATTTATAAAACGGAACTTACTTAAGTTCTACAGTTGCGCCTGCTTCTTCGAGGGAAGCCTTTGCCTTTTCAGCATCTTCCTTCTTAGCCTTCTCGAGAACAGCCTTTGGAGCACCGTCTACGAGAGCCTTAGCTTCAGCAAGACCGAGGTTAGTAAGGCTCTTTACAACCTTGATAACCTGAATCTTCTTATCACCTGCAGCGGAAAGGATTACGTCGAACTCGTCCTTTTCTTCTTCTGCAGCTGCGCCACCTGCTGCAGGTGCAGCAGCAACAGCAGCTACTGGAGCAGCAGCTTCAACGTCGAATTCCTCTTCAAATGCCTTTACGAACTCAGAGAGTTCTACAAGAGTCATTTCCTTGAATGATTCAAGGAGCTCTTCCTTAGTGAGCTTAGCCATTATGGCTTCCTTTCACTTAATGACCACGAAGGTCTGGTTTGGTTTATATAAGTTTTGATTTTTCGCGGTAGACCGCATTAAATCATGCAGCCTTTTCCTGCTTTTCGCGGAGCGCATCCACAGTGCGTACTGCCTTAGTAGGCAAAGCAACAAATGTGTATGCAGCCTTGGAGAGCATACCCTTGAGCATGCCAGCTGTCTGAGAAAGCAATTCTGGACGAGACTTGAGATCTGCCAAATGCTTTGCACCCTCAGCATCATAAACAGTTCCATCAGCGAAACCGCCTCTGATTACGAGAGCCTTGTTTTCCTTAGCAAAGTCACGCAAAATCTTTGCTGCTTCAATGAAATCACCCTTGACAAAGGTAATTGCGATTGGGCCGGTAAGAAGATCGTCAAGACCTTCAACGCCAGCTTCTTTTGCAGCGATTCGTGCGAGAGTGTTCTTTGCCACGGAGTAGGAAGTATCGCGGCCTAGCTTTTCACGCAAATCAGAAATCTGCGGAACTGTAAGCCCGCGGTACTCAGTCAGGTAAATCGCATCAGCATCAGCGAACTGTGCCTTAAGTTCTGCGACTACCGCTTCCTTTTCGGGCCTTTTCATGGCGTTCCTTCCTTACTCAACCATTGAATAGAAGGTAGGCGCTGGACATAAAAAAAGCCCTGCACGCAAGCAGAGCACACCAAAACGCATAAAACACGTCATAATACTCAACCTGCGCTGGCTTGGCTATGCCAAACTTCGAGAACCTACGGATCTAACCAACGGTCTGTGGTTTACGTACTAGAATATACGCGACTTGATAGACATATTTTTTTCTCGTGTCGCATTAGCTTTACTCGCAGTATCCAGCGATAATATATTTCTCTTTTTCGATATTTATTTACGCCAGTTTATTATTCCAACAGCTAATATAAAGATTGTGCACTCTTAGAAAGAGGTGCACAATCTTATTCGCCTATTATTGAAAATATTTATTTATATTATTGATACTGTAGTAATTAATTACAGTAATGTTTGAATTACGAAGTTAAGAATAAATAATGCAGAAACAATCCACACCATTGGATGAACTTCGCGAGCCTTACCTACGCAAGTCTTTACAATGCAGAACATGATGAAGCCAGCAGCAATACCATAAGAAATGGAGTATGCTAATGCCATGAATACTGCTGCAAAGAATGCAGGGATTGCTTCAGTAATATCAGTCCAGTTGATTTCTTTAAGACTTGATACCATCATGCAGCCTACTAAGACCAAAGCGCCAGCAGTTGCTGCAGAAGGAACTGCAGAAATCACAGGTGCGAAGAAAATAGAGAGTGCGAAACATGCGGATACAACTAATGAAGTTAAGCCAGTACGACCGCCAGCACCAATACCTGCTGCTGATTCAACATAAGTAGTTGTGTTAGAAGTACCGAAAATAGAACCGATAGAAGTTGCTACAGAGTCTGCAAACAAAGCACGATCCATCTTGGAGCTGAAACCATGACTGGATTCCATTAACTTCTCATCCTCTTCAGAGAAGATGCCGCTGCGACGACCAGTACCAATAAAAGTACCGATAGTGTCAAAGGTATCAGACATGGAGAATGCGAAAATAGTGAGCAACACTAATGGAATACGAGCTGTGTTTGAGAACAAAGCTGGGAAGCCTTCAGGAGAGAAAATAGCACCGAAAGTAGTTGGGAGCTGTGAGAATACTTCGCCCACGCTAACAGACTGAGCCATTGAAGTAAGACCTAAAGGAATACCAATAACTGTGGTAATAACGATTGAAAGTAACAAACCGCCCTTAACTTTAAGAACAGTAAACACAATAGCTAATACAAGTCCAATAAGGAATAGCCATAATGTTGGGTCGCTAAATGTTGCAATACCTGGAGTAGCACCAGTTGCAAGACCTTGACCAGCAGCCTTAGTATCTTTTGGAGTAAACTTAATAAGATCAACGTTCAGTAAGCCAACGTATGCGACGAAAACACCAATACCTGCACCAATAGCATGTTGGAGCATTGGTGGAATTGATTGAATAATAATCTTACGAATACGTGTTACGGTGATAATCACGTTAATCAAACCGCATAAGAACACCATGCACAATGCTTCTTGCCATGTGAATTTCAAAGCGAAGCAAACTGTGTATGTGAAGAATGCATTCAAACCCATACCTGGAGCCTGTGCGTAAGGCACATTTGCGAAAAGACCCATTACTAATGTGCCTGCAATAGAAGCGATGATGGTTGCTAAGAACACACCGCCCCAAGGCATACCAGCCTGAGAAAGAATACCTGGATTAACAACAATAATATATGACATTGCGAAGAAGGTAGTAATACCAGCAACCACTTCAGTAGAAACAGTAGTGCCGTTCTCCTTCAAATGGAAAAACTTTTCCATAAATAACTTCCTTGGGTTGTGCGGCTGTGATGCATATACCTGTGCAAAACAACCGGCGAGAATTGCGACTCGCCCGGGAAACAACTAATCTGTATGAGCTATTGCGAGGGTATTCAACAACACATATCGTAATAGATTAATTGAACTCCGAACTATTTCATTATACATATTCATATATACTTTTTAACTTTTATTAAGGTTTATATGATAATAGCGGAAAATATCATACAAATAATCTTTGTAGCATATATAAAAAGGCTGGTGAAAACTCACCAGCCCAACATAAAAATCGATGCGAAGATCAGCCAAAACGACCAGAAATATAGCGTTCAGCTTCCTCATTTTGAGGGTTGTTAAACATAGTCGCAGTATCCGCAAAATAAGACAAATGCCCTGGCTGCCCTACTGCTTTCAAATTAAAGAATGCGGTGTAATCGGCAATACGAGCTGCCTGCTGCATATTATGCGTAACAATAACAATCGTATATTCGTTCTTCAACTCGTTAATTAAGTCTTCAACAGCTAGAGTGGAAATTGGATCCAAAGCAGAACAAGGCTCATCCATAAGCAAAACCTGTGGATGCACAGCCACTGCACGAGCAATACATAAACGCTGCTGTTGACCACCTGATAAACCAACACCTGGCTTATCCAAACGATCTTTAACCTCATTCCATAAGTTTGCGCCACGAAGTGCCCACTCTACTAAATCGTCTGCATCGCCTTTAGAAATCTTGCGATTGTTCAAACGAACACCAGCAAGCACATTCTCACGAATGGACATGGTAGGGAATGGATTTGGACGCTGGAACACCATGCCAACATCGCGGCGAACCTCAACAGGATCAACATCGCTATCGTAAAGATTCTTACCCTCAAGCAAAACTTCACCCTCAACACGCGCGCCAGGGATAATTTCATGCATACGATCAAGAGTGCGTAATACGGTAGATTTTCCACAACCTGAAGGGCCGATAAAAGCAGTCACATTATCTGCTTTGATATTAATATTCACATCTTCCACGGCAAGAACATCGCCGTAATAAATATTCAAGTTTTTAACATCAATTCGTTGTCCCATAATATTCCTTACTGTTCTTTATGGAAGATTATCGTCCAGATTTCACTGAGAACACTTTAGCCACAACTCGACCAAGTAGATTCAAAATTAACACAATAATAATCAGCATTAATGCAGCAGCCCAAGCACGCTCTACAGGAATAGTTGGTACGCAAGCACTACCAGCAGATTTCATACAAGTTACTGACATCTTGCTATATTCCTGATAAACGTACACAGGTAACGTAGTCATTTGTCCTTTGAACAAATTGAAATTCGTATTAACAATAAAACCTGCAGTCATTAACAAAGGCGCAGTTTCACCAATAATTCGAGCAATTGCCAAAATTACGCCTGAAATAATACCTGGAAGTGCTGTGCGCAATACTATTTTCGTAATAGTACGCTGCTTAGTAACACCCAAAGCGTATGAGGCTTCGCGCAAATCGTTTGGTACAATTTTTAGCATTTCAACACTGGATTTAACTACTGTAGGAATCATCAGTAAGGATAATGCCACAGCACCCTCAAAACCAATAATCGTACCTGCGCCAAATAACATAGTGAACATTGAGAACGCAAACAAACCTGCAACAATTGACGGAATACCGCTCATCACATCAACTAGCATGTTTACAGCATTAGCAAACTTACCTTTATGTGCATATTCCACCAGATATACAGCACACATTAAACCAATTGGCACTGAAATAAGCATCGCACACAAAGTGATCTCAATCGTACCAACAATTGCATGAAGAATACCGCCGTATCCGCCTGACGGCGTTGGCATACCACCAATCACATATGTCATATTGTACGAGAGGAAATTTAAATTTAAACGCTTAATGCCATAGAAAAGTGTTGTACAAATAACGGAGATTAGTGGAATAAGTGCAATAACAAAAGCCAAAGAAATGATAATTGTCATCACTGCATTCTTGCGCTTACGAGCTGCAAGAAAAGAGCGAGTTGGCTTGAACTTGTCGAAATCAATAACAGGTGCAGTGGAATTCGTGCGATTCACAGTTGAGTTTGTTTGCGAAGAAGACATTATGCACCAACTTTCTTCGTGGTAATACGTTTAGCCACATAATTCACAAGAAATGTGATTACAAACAGAACCAAACCTGTGGCAATAAGCACTGAAACGCCCATTGCATTAGCCTCTGGATATTGAGAAGCAATATTCGCAGAAATCGTCTGATTTTTGGAGGCTTGAAGTAAACGCAATGAGTAGGTGAACCCCGGTGAAAGAATCATCAACACAGCCATAGTCTCACCTAAAGCACGTCCTAAACCAAGCATTGAAGCGGAAATTACACCAGATTTACCAAATGGCAGCACTGCAAGTTTGATCATTTCCCAACGAGTAGCACCTAATGCTAAAGCAGCTTCTTCTTGCAAACGAGGTGTTTGTAAGAAAATATCACGAGATAAAGAAGTGATAATCGGCAAAATCATGACGGCTAAAACAATAGACACTGTTGCCACAGTGCGAGGAGGGTTCGCGGCAGGACCTGCAAAGAATGGTATCCAACCAAAAAATTGAGCTACCCAATTCCAAAATGGCGCAATCGCTGGAACAAAAACTGTACCACCCCATAAACCGTAAATAACAGATGGAATTGCTGCAAGAATATCAACCACGTAGCTTAACACGGAAGCTAATTTCTTAGGCGCATAGTGAGAAATAAACAGCGCAATACCAATAGAAATAAATAATGAAAAGAACAGCGCAATCGCTGACACTACGATCGTACCAAAAATCAGGGGGCCAACGTATTCAAAAAAGTTATGAGCCTTACCACCGGTAAGAGATTCAATAGTTTGAGTGACCTGCGACTGATCTGTACCTAAAATTGGCCATGCTTTAAATAGTAAGAATAATGCAACTGAAGCAAGAACAACGAGAATAATAATGCCACATGTATAAGCTAAACTCTTAAACAGTTTATCTTTCATCTTCGCACTTGCATGTTTTGATGAAGTACTATCCGAAGAAGTCACATTTACTCCCTTCAAGTCTCTACCGACATTCTAAAAACAAAGGATTAACAGTAGCTGTGGGTG
>JAUMUB010000023.1:0-5221 GCA_030530905.1 Bifidobacteriaceae bacterium
ATGTGAAGCGTGAAATTCGTCATCTGCATATGGATATTTACTATCGTCCAATGCTACCTATTAGTGCACAAGCAGATACTGATCCACTAACTTTAGACCAGAATGCTATAATCGACCGATTTGAATCTATCGGATTTATGGATGCTCAATCTGCAATGCGTCATGTGGAAGCGCTAACAAATGGTATCTCGCGTTCTGCTCGTATTAATCGTATTCTACTTCCAGCTGTATTGCAATGGTTAGGTCAAGGACAGAATCCAGATATGGGATTACTATTCTGGCGTAATTTGGAAGATAATTTTAAAGAAGAAAGTGAATATTTAGGGTTTTTACGTGATTCACCTTCAGCTGCACAAAGGTTATGTCATGTGCTTTCGAATTCACGATTTTTAGGAGATGCGTTAAATAAGTCTGTTGAGTCGGTAACCTGGTTAGGCCATGATGAACTCATTCAAGCACGCAGTTTAGAATCGTTGCAAACACAGTATAATACGCTTGTTGACCGCTCACTTTCAATGAGTGATTTTGCTAATCTAGTTCGTGCCATGCGCCGGAGGGAGATTGAACGCATAGGGTTAGGCTGGATGAATCATGTAATTGATGATACGCAAGCTTTACAAGGTATGAGCGATGTCACTGATGTGATTTTGCAGTCTACCTTACATTGGTGTATTCGCATGTGGTGCGAAGAGCATGATACTGAATTCGATAATGCGCCTGCTCATATCACCATTATTGGTTTAGGACGTTATGGCGGTTGTGAAATGAATTTCAGTTCTGATGCTGATGCAATGATTGTATATCGTCCAAATAATGCCTCAGATGATCATGCTCGAGAGTTTGCAAAAACTGTTATTGATAATGTTCGTACCATTTTACAAGGCTCAATAAGTTTAGAAACAAAAATTGAATTAGATCTAGATTTACGTCCAGAAGGTAAAAATGGTCCGCTTGTGCGCTCGTACGTATCTTGTGAAAGCTATTATTTTTCTTGGGCTAGCACGTGGGAGTATCAAGCATTATTACGCGCTCGTTATGTTGCAGGTGATGAAAAGCTTGGTGAGGATTTTCTCAATAATATTGCAAATAAACTACGTTACCCTGAGCAACCTTTAACAAGCGTACAAATATCAGATATTCGCAAATTAAAAGCTCGAATGGAGTCAGAACGTTTACCTCGTGGGGTACGCCGTGAACGGCATATTAAGCTTGGAAAAGGTGGACTTTCAGATGTGGAATGGTGCGTGCAATTATTACAATTACAACATGCACACGAGTTTGAGAGTTTACGAGTACAGTCTACGCTACCAGCGTTGCGCTCTTTGCAAGAGCAAGACTTTATTAGCGAAAAAGAGGCTCAAATTCTTGAAGATGCATGGAAACTTTGCACTGGTGCACGCAACGGCTCATATTTATGGTCAGGTCGCGTAAATCAGGCAGATATTCTTCCTGATGATGCTTACAATTTAGGTGGTATCGCCGTGTATGTGGGCTATGATGCTCATCAAGGTTTTGTGTTTGAAAATGATATTATGGCTTTGATGAGGCAGTGTCGTGACGTTTTTGACCGCGTATTTTATGGATGCTAATTTATTGTTTCCTACACTTCACATTGGTTAAATGTGCGATTTTAGCGCATATTGTATGCTTTTTCACTTGTTCGCTCTTGTGTAAAAAGTGAATACTGTTAGCGTAATTGAATCGTATAAATGAGGAAATTTTCAGATTATAAGATTTTAAAGCGGTTTATACAGGCTTTCATGTATATTGTTGTAGGTCACGACTGTGGCCACCTCATAATGGAAGGTGTGCCTAATGAAAAGTTCAAAGTCAGAGTTTGACTTACAAAATAAGTCATTAATAGGTCGAAGTATTGTTACACTTGATGATCTAAGTATTCCGCAGATTCAAGAATTATTAAATAAAGGGCGATATATTAATTCGCATCGTAAAGAAGTGGCTCACACTTGCGACGGCAGGGTGTTAGCCACTTTATTTTATGAACCAAGTACTCGCACGCGTTTAAGTTTTGAAACTGCAATGTTGCGTTTAGGCGGTCAAGTTATTGGTTTTGCTGGCGCTGATTCATCATCGGCGAAAAAGGGTGAAACATTACATGATACGATTTGCACTGTTTCTCATTATGCAGATGCTATTGCGTTGCGACACCCAAAGGAGGGTGCTGCTCTTGTTGCAGCTAATTCTTGTAACATTCCAGTGATTAATGCAGGCGATGGTGGCCATATGCATCCAACGCAAACTCTAGCGGATCTTGCAACTATTGAAGCAAGATTTGGTTCGTTTGATGGTCTAACTGTTGGTTTGTGTGGTGATTTAACATTTGGTAGGACGGTGCACTCGCTAATTGAAACATTGTGTCGTTTTGGAAATATAAAGTTTGTGCTTATTAGTCCTAAAGAATTAACTACACCGCAGTATGTTTTAGATCGTATTAATAATGAGCCGACTTGTTCGTATGTGCAAACACATGATCTGATGGAAAGCATAGCAGATTTAGATGTGCTTTATATGACTCGTGTTCAGCAGGAACGTTTCTTTAATGAGGATGAGTATTTACGTCTTCGTGACACATACGTGTTAGATGAGCAGAAAATGCGTGAGGCAAAATCTACGATGGCAGTTTTACATCCGCTACCACGAGTAAACGAGATTGATACTCGTGTTGATAATGATCCGCGCGCAGCGTATTTTGAGCAGGTTGAAAACGGCATGATAATGCGTATGGCTTTATTAAGCAGTGTTTTAGGTGATCAATTACAAGGATATGAGGGGTAAACATGGAAGTAACAAGTATTAATAATGGTATTATTATCGACCATGTGCCAGCAGGTTGTGCTTTACAAGTCCTTGAATATATTAAAATAAATCCGCGCGTTTCAAAAATAGCTTTGATTATGAATACTACAAGTAAGCGTATGGGTGAAAAAGATATTATAAAAATTGAAAATATTCATGATATTAATTTGGAAGCTTTAGGCTTAATCGCACCGAATGCAACTGTAGATATTGTAGAAAATAATCAGATTGTTGAGAAGCGAACTCCAACAATGCCGCAGAAAGTTGTTGATATCATCCAGTGCGCTAACCCACGTTGTATTACAACAAGTGAACATAGTATTGTGCAACAATTTTATTTAGATACCAATCATCACGAATATCGCTGTGAATATTGTGATGAAACTGCTTCGTTATAACAGTTGGCAAGGGGTTATATGCTACGTTTGGAAAATATCACTGTTTGGGATACTGGCGAAAAAATTACGCTGATAATACCTGAAAATCGACAAAACTTCTTTTCGCAGGAACATGCTATAACATCTGGCAGTGTTGATGCATCAGGTCTGATTGTCGCACCTGGTTTGTGTGATCCTCATGTGCATTTTAGAGATCCTGGGCAAACAGATAAAGAAACCATGATATCTGGCGCAAAAGCTGCTGCTGCAGGCGGCTATACTAATGTTCTTATTATGCCTAACACTATTCCAGCACTTGATGGTCAGGATATAGTAGACTTAGAGCAAACAGAAGAAGCGCAGTTTATTGCTCATTCAGGCTGTAAAAATAGTATCGAATATTTGCAACAGTATGAGAAAATTCACGATCAGAAGCTACCAGTTGAATATGCTTTAAGTGTGTGCGCTAGTGTTAATCGCAAAGGTGAGCAAGCAAGCGATATCACAAAATGGCAATCATACATAGTAGGTAAGTGTTGCAATAATCATCCTATTACAGCAATTAGTGATGACGGTTCAGCAGTAACTGATTCAATCTTACAAGAAGTTGCACAACACTGTTTGCAAACTGGATTACCACTTGTAGAACACTGTGAACACCATGATACGGGTGTGATGAATGATGGACAAACCGCTCGTAAATTACAGGTTCCAGGAATTCCAGCAAGTACTGAATTACAGATTGTAGAACGCGATATTAAACTGGCAGAAGAAACAGGAGTGCAAATTCACTTCCAACATGTAAGCACTGCTGCAGCATTCGATGCAATACGCCAAGCAAAAAAACGCGGATTACCTATTACGTGCGAAACTGCACCACACTATATTGCACTGTGTGACGAAGATGTACAACAATACGGTACATACGCAAAAATGAATCCTCCACTTCGATCTAAACAAGATATGCAGGCAACTATCGCCGCAATTGCAGATGGAACAGTTGATATGATTGCAACAGATCATGCCCCACATACCATACGTGAAAAAGAGACCAGTCTACTCGAAGCCCCTAATGGAATCATCGGCTTAGAAACAGCGTATGCAGTGTGCAATAGTGTGCTGGTACAAGGAGGATATATTAGTCAAAAAAGACTCATCGAGCTGATGTCATGCGCTCCAGCACGATTCATGAACCATAAGCCAACTGATATAGCAGCACTATTAAATACATGTTCTACTTGCGCTACACAGCGCGAACTTAATCTATCTCAAGTAGAAAATCCACAGTTAGTAAATTTGTGTATTATTAATCCGGAACTACGCTGGAGCATTGACGCAGAACAATTCTGGTCAAAAGCGCGTAATACGCCTTTTAACACATGGAATGTTAGTGGAAAACCATTAGCAACAATCATACAATCACAGCTTACATATAGTGCAATCCCTCAAAACAGGAGTGTAAATAATGGATAAGCTCATCGAAGCAATACGACAAAAACAAAATCCAAGCATTGTGGGCTTAGACCCAACTTTACAAGTCGTACCTGAGCAGGTCATACAATCCTTTGAAGAAGAAGTGCGCTCGCAAGTTGAGGAAGCTGATGTGCCGGCAGCTATGATCGCAGTTGCATATTTTGAGTTTAATCGTGCAATCATTGATGCAGTAGCTGATATTGTTCCAGCTGTAAAACCACAGATAGCCATGTATGAGGCGTTAGGTAGTGCTGGCATTGATGCATATATTATGACTTGTGAATACGCGCAAAGCCAAGGATTATATGTTCTAGGCGATATCAAACGCGGTGATATTGGTTCTACTGCCACAGCATACGCTCACCATTTACAACCTATGCAATATCAGCATATGTCAGAACAATGGTTTGAACAGGGTATTACTGTAAATCCGTATCTAGGTTCAGACGGTATTGAACCTTTTGTTAACGAGGCGGTACAAGCGGACAAAGATATTTTCGTGCTTGTAAGAACTTCAAATCCGTCTAGTAGTCAAATTCAAGAGTTGAAGTTGC
>JAUMUB010000023.1:5231-12474 GCA_030530905.1 Bifidobacteriaceae bacterium
GTGATCTTGTGCATGAATGGGGACAGGATCATATTGGAACTTACGGGTATTCATGCGTTGGTGCTGTAGTGGGAGCAACTCATCCAGAGCAGGGTTCTTTATTACGAAAGAACATGCCTCATACGTTTTTCCTTGTACCAGGATATGGTGCGCAAGGTGGCACAGCGCATAGTGTTGCTGGTATGTTTGATACTAACGGTGAGGGCGCGATTGTGAATTCTTCACGTGGCATTATTGGCGCATGGAAGAAAAGCTCTGAGTATGATGAGCGCATGAGTGCTTCATCTCTTTTAGAGCTTGTGGCGCGTAGTGCTAGACAAGCTGCAATTAATATGCGTGATGAACTGCGAATGGTGGTGTATTAAGGAGCATTATGACGAATAAGCTTATGTTTAAGCCAACTGAGATTGTGGTAAAGCAAGCACACGATGCGCATCTTTATCCAAGTAGAAGATCTGTTCAAGTTGTTGAAAGTAGACAGCTTACTTCTGGCGTATACATGCTGCGCTTGCGTGATGAGTTTATTGCAAAACATGCAAAGCCAGCACAGTTTATTAACGTGTATTCTCATGATGCGCAACGTCTTTTACCGAGACCGTTTGGTGTTTGTAATATTCAAGACGATATTGTTACGATAATGTACGCGGTAATTGGTGATGGTACTGAAGAGTTCTCACATTTACAAGCTGGAGATTTTATAGATATTCTCGGCCCTTTGGGTAAGCCGTATGATTTGCAAAAATCGGCACATTATGTTCTTATTGGTGGCGGTTTAGGTATTCCACCAGTGTTGTCTGCTGCGCAATATTTAGCTGTGCGCGATGATGTGAAAACAACAGCAGTGCTTGGGTATCGTGATGAAAAATTTGCTGATGATATTGCGAAACAGTATGTTGCAGATGTTCATAGTATTAGTAACAGCGAAGGTAATGTGATTACTGTTTTGCAACAGTTGCAACAACAATTGCAACATGATGATCTACCTGTTATATGCATTGCTTGTGGTCCAGCTCCAATGATGAAAGCAATCGCACATTGGGCTAAAGAATTTGATTTTGCATGTCAGTTCAGTTTGGAAGAGCGTATGGGCTGTGGTTATGGAACATGCGTTGCTTGCGTAGTTGATACTGTTGATGGTCGTAAAAAAGTTTGTGTTGATGGTCCAGTATTTACTTCTGAAGATTTAGGATGGCGGTAATGATAGAAAACGTGTATGAGCAGCATGAATGGAAGCATCCTACAATTGTTGCGGGAGTTCCTTGGAAAAATCCTGTTGGTACAGCCTCTGGAACGTTTCAACTAGCAGCATGTCGTTGGTTTTATGATGTAAGTCAAATGGGTGCTATTAGCACGAAAGGTGTTTCTCCGATTCCATGGGAGGGTAATCCAGCACCCCGCACTGCTGAAAGCCCAGCTGGCATGGTTAATGCTGTTGGTTTACAGAACCCCGGTGTTGACCATTATCTTGTAGATGAATTACCTAAGCTCAAAGAGTTGGGTGCTTTAGTGGTGACTAATGTTGCTGGTCATAGTGATGATGATTATGCGCAAGTAGTTGAAAAGCTCGCTGATTCACCTGCTGACATGTTAGAGATTAATGTGAGTTGCCCAAATGTGAGCCATGGCGGTATGAGCGTTGGTTCTGACCCACAAGCATTATCGCGACTTATAAAACGTTTGCGTGCTTTAACAACAAAACCTATGGTGGTTAAGCTGTCTCCAAATGTGACGGATATTGTGAGTATTGCAAAATCTGCTGTTGATGCTGGAGCAGATGCGTTAAGTTTAATTAACACTCTTGTTGGTATGCGAATTGATGTACAAACAGGTGAGCCTATTATCGCAAATAGAACTGGTGGAGTGTCTGGTCCTGCCATATTTCCTATTGCATTAGGCTTTGTTTGGCGCGTTCGACAAGCTTTGCCTGATATTCCTATTATTGGTATTGGTGGTATTGATAGCGGTTTGAAAGCATTAGAGTACTTGTATGCTGGCGCAAACGCGGTTGAAGTGGGGGCGGCAGCATTGTATGATCCTACGGCACCAATTCGAGTGGCTCGTGAATTAGATGATTTATTAGATGAACGTCCGCAATTAGCGGCTAAGCTCGCTAAGGGAGAAACTTGGAGATAGTATGAGTGATATTACGATAGATTTTACAAAGTTTTTGTTAGAGTCAAAGGTTCTTCAATTTGGAGATTTTACGCTCAAATCTGGTCGTAAGTCGCCATATTTTATTAATGCTGGCGCATTTAATGACGGTGTTAAAATTGCAAAACTTGCCGATTTTTATGCGCAGATGATCGTAGAAAAAATCAATAAACAGGTTATTAGTGAAGATATAGACACGATTTTTGGTCCAGCATACAAGGGTATTCCACTTGCAGTGTCCATCTCAAGCGCATTATCTCAATACTTGAATCGTCCTATAGGATACACGTTTGATCGTAAAGAAGCAAAAGATCATGGTGATGGTGGCTTATTTGTTGGTACTCAATTGCGTGATGGTATGAACGTGCTTATGGTTGACGATGTGATGACAGCTGGTACTGCAGTTAGAGAGGTTGTTCCTAAACTGTACACTGCTGCTGCAGTTAATATTCTTGGCTTAGCTTTGAGTGTTGACCGTATGGAAAAAACAGCACAGTCTAATATTTCAGCTGTTCAAGCTGTAGAACAGGAATATCATTTCCCAGTGTTCGCTATTGCAAACGTTGAAGAAATTTTCACTGTGGCAAGCCATGTTCACAATGATGAGAACAAGCCTTATTGTGATGAGGCAATTCAACGCAAAGCGTTTGATTATTTAGCACAATATAAGGCTGAATAATTTTAGCAGACAAGTAATTAACAACATAGGGGAGTTGCTTAAATATAAAAGCAATTCCCCTATAGTTATACGATGTGCGCTTTACACGTTATGATGATTTAAGTATGTTAAATCAGATTGTATCCGTTGCGCTGAATTACATCTTTGAGTTTTTCTATATACGTTTGTGCAGATACGGAAAGTTTGGCTCGCTCGTTCGAAATCCATCCAACAAGCATACTTTCATCAGTGTCTAATGGCACAGTACAAATTTTCTCATTATTCAGGTCACCATTATCAATGCCACTGCATACGGTATATCCGTTTAAGCCGATAATGAAATTGAGCATGGTAGCACGGTCTGTTACATTAATCTGTTTTGGTGAAAACTCAGGCATAATTGCTTCCTCTGCAAAGAAGAAGCTTCCCTCATTTCCTTGCTCATACTGTAGGAATGGGAATGGTTCTAAATCTTTCATTGTGACTTTTTTCTTCATCGCTAAAGGATTTGTTTTAGCAATAAAAACGTGCAACGGTGCTCTGAAAAGAGGGTGAAAATCTAAATGCTTTTCTCGTAATAACTTACCTAAAACATTCTTATTGAAGTCAGAATAATATATGATACCAATTTCAGAAAGCATGTTTGCAACCTGATTAATAATATCACGTGTTCTTGTTTCTCGAATGGTGAACTCAAACTCGTCAGAACGGTTTGCGTTGATCATGTCTACAAATGCTTCTACAGCAAACATGTAATGTTGCGTGGAAACACTGCATAACTGCTTGCGAGGTTTCGCATTCTTATAGCGTTCTTCAAGAAGTGAAGCCTGGTCAAGAACTTGACGAGCGTAAGTGAGGAACTCAACGCCATCAACAGTTAACGCAATGCCTTGAGATGAGCGCGTAAAAATTTCAATTCCTAGCTCGTTTTCTAACTCTCGTACAGCAGAGCTTAATGCTGGTTGAGAAACATACAGTTCATGAGACGCTTCATTCATCGAACCGCATTCAACAATCTTAACAATATATTTTAATTGCAACAGAGTCATAAATACAGTTTATAACTATGGTGTGAAAATAAGAGCAAGCAAAACTAGGGTTACGAGCAAATCAACACGCGTATCATTGTTAACTTAGGTAAATAAACATATTGCTTATACGTTAGAAATCATACAAGTCTATAAGTTAATACCCAGTTGCTGTAAATCTTTTCGAGCCTGTTGAGCAGTAGTGAATTTGAATGCATGAATACCAACTTGCTGTGCACCTACAACATTTTTAGCAGTATCATCAAAAAATACTGTTTCCTCAGGGCGTATTTGAAAACGAGAAAGTGCCAATTCGTAAATATCAGCATTAGGTTTATGCATTTTTTCCACGCCCGAAACAATGGTGTCCTTCAGGTATTGAGCGAGTATTGGATATTTTTCAAAAGCAACATGGAAGGTTTCATGTGACCAGTTCGTCAAACCCCAAATCGTAATATTATTACGCTGTAAATCTTCTAACAACTCCACAATCCCCGGCATAAGACGAGGTAGGGCATCAGCATAATGCTCAATATAATAGGTGAACACTTGTGTAAGCTCATCTCCATATTCAGCATCATATTCTACGATTAAATCCTTAAAATCTTCGCCAGCATCCATACGATCCTCATAATGATAGAAGCCGTAAGGATCATCATCCGCACAAATCTTATCGACAAGAACCTGATCGTAAGCACCTTCTAAACATGCTCTTGCCTGCCAATCAATAAGAACACCACAAAAATCGAAAATAACATTGTTTACTGCTAACTGCATGTTGCCCACCTTCATGTACGATAATTTGCAAGTCTACAACATAGTATTCATGATTGATTGAATAACATCTGGGATATGGCTAACAATATCACTTGCAATAATAGGCTTACCAATTTTAGTATCCGAATCAACAATACGATCAGTATATTGAAAAATATTGCAAACATCATGCGTATTAGCAGCATAAAACGCCGCCATGCTATGAATGAACACAGCCGCAGCAGCAGCGCGAGTAATGCGCGTATTATCAGACTGTTGCGCCAACATGGCTCCAATAATTCCAGCTAAAACATCACCAGAACCAGCAGTGGCAAGCTGTGACGGAGCATGAGTGTTCACAAGTATCTCATCACATTCATTTCCTACAATAATTGTGGTCGCACCTTTAAGCAGAACATTAGCTCCTGTAAGTTCATGAGCTTTTTTAGCCCAAAAAAGTGGACACTGTTCAATTTGCTCCACACTAACATGTTCTCCAAAACGTTGTAGCAGACGAGCAAGCTCCCCAATATGAGGGGTAATAATCATATTCGCTGACAAGCTTCGAGGCTGTATTACATCTAGCGCCCCAGCATCAACACAAACAGGCATACAAGTGTTTACACAAGTGCGCAGAACATGTGCAACACTTTGCTGCTGTAACAAATCATGTGCGCTCACTCCAGAACCAACAGTCCATGACTGTACATGAGCATGTTCATCAAACGGTTGACAAAGCACCTCTGGCAAAGTTTGTAACACCATTTGTTGCAAACTCGCGCTCGCAAAATAACGAACCATACCAATGTTGCTTAGCGCACAAGCTTTTGCGCTAAGTATCCCAGCTCCGGGATAAGTGTCACTGCCTGTAATAAGCCCAGCAACTGAGCGTGAATACTTCGTATCATTTGCGCGTGCTTGTCGTAATACTGATGCCGCGAGCGCCGCGTCGGCTATACGCATATACGGCTTGTGTTGGTTAAGTGGCAAGCTAATATCGCTGACATAAATTTTTCCGCAGTATTGGTTTGCAGGTGGAAGAATGCAGCATGGTTTTAACGCGCCGAATGTGAGAGTGTAGGTTGCTGGGAGTATTTCCCCTGGTATGCTTGCGTCGTTTATTCCGAGTCCTGATGGTATGTCACAGGCGATTATACAAGGGTTGTTTTGTTCCGGCTGGCAGGATGCAATGATTTTTGCGATTGGTTCTTGTAATGCGCCACGTACACCTATGCCTGTTATTGCGTCAATAAGAATAGTGTTATTGCGGTGTGCAATCTTGTATAACGTTTTGAGATTAATAACCTCAGTATTGTCAAGTATTGTTGTTTTCGTATGCTTAAGTGCGTTATCGACAATCATGCATGTGCAATTCGGTATGCTTGAATATGCGTTGAATGCTTCCTCGTGTATTTTCTCGCTTGTTAAAACTACTTGTATGCTATTGCGCATTTCAGGATGTTGACGTGCAATATGAGTTGCTGCATATAATGCGTCTGCTCCGTTATTTCCTGATCCAATAAGGAATACAAGCTGAATTTGCTGGTTGGGATAATCATGTTCAATTACTGAGAGTATGAAATGCGCAAGAGATTGACTGGCTTGTTGCATGAGTGGAACATCGTTTTCTAATAACGGTTTTTCCATCTGTTGTATTTGCTCTGAAGTGTATACGCATGATAACAATGCTGGTGTATGTATGCTCATATTCAACCCTTGTGTACTATTACTACAATTATATGTAATAATATTTTGTCTGCAATGTTTCATGCGTAAGCTGATATGATTAACTCATGATTATTCAGTGTGCGTTAATCTACTCTTCGGCAACTAAATCAAAGTAGCTATCATTCCACAAATCTTCATCACCATCTGGCATTAATAGTACTCGCTCTGGATTCAACGCTTTTACCGCACCCTCATCATGAGTGACAAGAACAATAGCGCCCTCATATTTTGCAATTGCTTTAAGAATTTCATCACGAGATGCAGGGTCTAAATTGTTAGTCGGCTCGTCAAGCAGAAGAACATTAGCTCCAGAAGTAACCAAAGTAGCAAGAGATAATCGCGTTTTTTCGCCACCCGATAGCACTCGTGCTGGCTTCATTGCATCATCTCCTGAAAATAGGAAACTACCAAGAATAGAACGCGCATGAGTATCATCAAGCTCAGGTGCTGCATGTTGCAAATTCTCTAACACAGTATCATCTAAAGCTAAGGTATCGTGCTCTTGTGCGAAATAGCCAATCTTACAACCGTGACCATAGTCAACAGTGCCAATATCAGGTGTTTCTTCACCTGCTAAAATACGCAAAGTGGTAGTTTTACCAGCGCCATTGTAACCTAAAATAACTACGCGAGAGCCCTTGTCAATAGCAAGATTAATGCCAGTAAAAATAATATTTGAACCATACGCTTTAGAAATATCCTTAGCCATAATGGGAGTACGACCACAAGGAGCAGGCTCAGGGAACCGAATATCAGCAACTTTTTCTTTCGACTGCGCTTCACTGGTTCCTTCTAACAAACGCTCAGCACGGCGCATCATATTCTGCGCCGCAACAGCCTTAGTAGCTTTAGCATGTAAACGCATACCTTGCTTCATAAGTCGCTCCGCCTTTTTCTCGGCAACCTCGCGCTCGCGACGACG
>JAUMUB010000024.1 GCA_030530905.1 Bifidobacteriaceae bacterium
ACAGATTGCGACACTCCCAAATAAGAAAAAGTTATCCACATAGTTGTTAACAAATGTGGGCAAACCCCGTGTATAAAGTGTGAATAATAGCGTAATAATTGTGGAATAACTCAAATAATTGTGGATAAAAAAATAAACAACTATCTTTATGTGGATAAATGCTGTACTTATACACATTCTATTCATCTGTTATCCACATTATTTAAACTCTCGCGAAGAGTTCTGCTTACTATGATTCATACACTTTTCCACATTATCCACAGAGCTTATTATGACGATTAAATAAATATATTTTGAATTTTTATTTATGATAATAATTCCGACAAATTTTTTAAACAACTATGCCCATGTCTTGAGTACAATAGAAATGATTAATTTTGAAATGAGGAATAATGAAAGTTGAAGTAAATTCTTCCGCATTAGCAGATGCTGTTGCTTGGACTACAAGAATTATTAATTCTCGTCCAGTAAATCCACTTCTTGCTGGTATAAAAATCAGTGCAGAAGATGGTGTTTTACAATTCAATGCATATGATAATTTATCGACCCGTCGTCAAATTGAAGCTGGTGTTGATGAAAAGGGAAGTATTTTAGTTTTAGGAAAATTATTAGCTGATATTACACGAACTCTTCCTAGTGAAACAACTTACTTATCCAGTGATGACACTACTTTAACAATTACTTCAGGTAAATCTAAGTTTGTTATGAAATTAATGCCTGAAGAAGAATATCCTGAACTACCTGCAATTCCAAATAAATTAGGTCAAGTTGATACTCCAACTTTTAATCAAATAGTAAATCAAGTTTGCATTTCATCATTACGTTCTGAAGCAGGATCAATTTTTAGCAAGGTAATGATTAACTTTGAAGATAACAAAGTTATTATGCTTGCAACAGATCGTTCTCGTTTGTCTCGCGCAGAATTTACTTGGACTCCAGATATTCCAAATATTAACTTCTCTGTATTATTACAAAGCTCTGTTCTACATGATATTTCACGATCCTTAGATGTAGTTCAAAATTTAGTAATTGATTTAGATACAGAAAATCTCAATACTATTGGATTTGAGAATGCGGGAGCAGTTACTACCTCTCAATTATCAGATGGTAATTTCCCTGATACTGATCGCTTATTTAAAGATGATTATCCAATTCATATTGTTATTAAAAAAGATGAATTGTTAAAAGCTTTAAAGCGTGTATCTTTAGTAGCACATTTTGATCATTCAATTAAAATGGAATGTGCTGGTAGTGAATTAAAGCTTGTAGCTGGTTCAACAGAAGAATCACAGGCAACTGAAGTAATTGATATTGATAAAGATGGCGATGACATCACATTCTTATTCAATCCAAATTATTTAATAGACTGTCTTAATGTGGTTGAAGAGCCATACATTCGTTTAAAGGCGTTTGATTCAATTCAAGCTGTTGAAATTGACGGTCAGCAAGAACAAGATAGTGAAGAATCATTGAATTTCCGCTATATTATTGTTCCTATTCGCGGAAATGTTGATTAATTAAACAATTTTTATTATTCAAATTGGTGTTGTGTACTTAAAGTATGCAACACCAAAACATATTTTAAAATGCAGTACAAGGAGATTAGATGCAAATTTCACGCCTTGCACTTACGCATTTTCGCTCATGGGATAATGTTGTTCTTGATTTTAAAAAAGGGATTAATATTATTCAAGGAGCTAATGGTTTTGGAAAAACTAATTTAATCGAAGCAATTGAAATTCTTTCTACTGGTTATTCTCACCGTACTTCAAAAATTCAGCCAGTTATTCAACGCGGCAGTAATAAAGCCACAATTCGAGCAAATTATTTAGATTCGCTTAATCAGCAAAATATAAGTGATAATAATACGAATATAAACAGTAATGAAGATGGTAGTAGTGCTGCAGAAAAAGAAGCAGAGGATGTTTTTCATAATCAAGATAAAAATGAGCAGCAGAGTTTAGAAAATACTCATACTTTAGAAGCTAATTTATTTATAAAAGGTGCAAATCGAGGAAAAATTGATAACACTCAATCAGTGTATTTTCGCGATATTGTTGGAAAAATATTATGCGTTTGCTTTGCTCCTGACGATCAAAAAATTATTACGGATGAACCGTTGTTACGGCGTAATTTTATGAATCAGGCAATTTGTAGTTATGAGCATGACTATGAGCAAAAATTACAGAAATTCAATCATATTGCAAAACAACGAGTGGCATTATTAAAAATATTGCATGATAATTCAGCGCAAGATGTGAATTCTGTACTTACTAATTTGGAAATATGGACTGGGCAATTTGTATTAGCTTCAATTGAAATATCACGTTGTCGTCAGCATTTTATTGAGCAACTGCAAAAACATTTTATACACATATATCATCAGTTATCGGGGAAAAAAGAGAATATACAATTACAATTTGTTCCCTCAATGTCTGAGATTTTAGAGTACGAACATCCTCAGGATGCAATAAGTCAGCATTTGCAACAGTTATATGCCGGTGAAGTTGCAACCATGCGAAATCTTATTGGCTCGCATAGAGATGATTTTATGATTACATTAGACGGAGTTTCTGCTAAAGAATACGCTTCAAATGGCGAAATTTGGACAATGGCTTTGTCTTTAAAAATGGCGTTATATGAGTTGTTGCAAATAAAGAATAATGGTGTTAAACCAATTGTTATTTTGGATGATGTTTTTGCACAGTTAGATGAAAATAGGCGAGAGCAGATTTTGTATTTTGCAAAAGAGCAAGATCAAGTAATTATTACTGTTGCGGCATTTAGTGATATTCCAAATGATTTAGTCGATCAAGCGTATATTATTCCGGTAAAGGGTGTAGTTCAGGATGAGAATTTTTCATCATTTGAAGATGAGATAAAAAAAATTCAGCAAAAAAGATCTAGTTAATAAAAAATATAGAAAAGAAGAATATGTGATCGTAGGGAGGTGAGTATGAAGAAACCAATTGCGCAGAGTTTAGGTATGAATGGTAAAAAGTTAGCACATCAAATTTTTGTAAGATATATTAAATCATCTGGGAAAAGAGTTGATTGGAATAAAATAGCTGAAGAAAGTTTTGAAAATTTTGGTAAAGAAGGTCGAGAACCAGCGATATTTGGTGACGTATTATCAGTGCTTTCTAATAATTCATTATTTGTAGTAAATATGAAAATTGCGCAGTTAAATATACAATGGGAAACCGTGGTTGGTAATATGATTGCGCAACATTCATATGTTGAATCATATAACGATGGAGTTATCATAATTCGAGCTCAGTCGAATGCGTGGGCAACTAATTTAGAATATATGAAAGATACTTTATTAAAAAAAATTCAAGAAGAGTTAAATGGATTAACTGTGTCAAAAATAATAATAAGCGGTCCAAAATCTTCTCATTTCCAAGAAAATGCTAAAAAAAGGAAATAACAAAAAAAGCGCCTTTATTAGCTTCAAAGTCTTTATTCCTTAGTAGACTATTACATATTATATGCAAAGGCTACAACGCCGTTTTATTTGCTTTTTATGAGTATATGCCGCGAAAATTACTTACGCTGCAGACATGGGGAAGGATTCTTGTGGTAGACGAGTCTGGCGAATTAAAGAATAATTCAGAGTCACAACACAATATTCAATTAGATGATTCTCTTTCACCTGAGCATTATGATGCTAGTGATTTGCGAGTACTTGAAGGTCTTGAAGCTGTTAGAATCAGACCAGGTATGTACATCGGTTCAACAGGCCCACGTGGTTTACATCATTTGGTGTATGAGATTGTTGATAATTCGGTTGACGAAGCGTTAGCAGGTTTTGCATCTCATATTGAGGTGTCTATTTTGCCTGATAATGCAATAAAAGTTGTGGATGATGGTCGTGGTATTCCAGTTGATGAAGTTCCTGGCGAAGGTGTTTCTGGTGTAGAAACCGTTATGACTAAGCTTCATGCTGGTGGTAAATTCGGCGGCGGTGGTTACGCAGTATCTGGTGGCTTGCACGGTGTGGGTATTTCTGTTGTGAATGCTTTGTCAACTCGTGTTGAGATTGAAGTACGACGTCAAGGATTCCACTGGACTCAAACATATATTGATCAGCATCCTACTGCGCCTTTGAAAAAAGGTGAACCAATGGCTGAGAATGAAACAACTGGTACTTCTGTAACTTTTTGGCCTGATGCAAAAATTTTTGAAACAACAGTGTATGATTTTGAAACCTTGCGTGCGCGTTTCCAGCAAATGGCATTCTTAAATAAAGGTTTGAAAATTTCACTTACAGATTTACGTGCTTCTGATCAGGCTCATGATGAGGTTGCTGGAGATGATAAAGCAGAAGAAGTACGTACTGTTACGTACAAATATGATCATGGTATTAAAGATTACGTGAATTACTTAGTTAAAACACGTAAAGTTAATCCAGTTATTCCTGAAGCAATTGATTTTGAGTCAGAAGATCAAAAAATTGGTATTTCTGCAGAAATTGCAATGCAATGGACTACTGCATATTCTGAGTCTGTACACACTTTCGCAAACACTATTTCCACAACCGAGGGTGGTACTCATGAAGAAGGTTTCCGTGCTGCATTAACAAGCTTGGTAAACCGTTATGCTCGTGATAAGAACATTCTTAAAGATAAAGATGAGAATCTTTCAGGTGATGATGTGCGTGAAGGTCTTACTGCTGTTGTTTCAGTAAAACTTACAACACCACAGTTTGAGGGTCAGACCAAAACAAAGCTTGGCAATTCTGAAGCTAAAGCATTCGTACAACGTGTGATGACTGATAAGCTTGGTGACTGGTTTGATGCTCATCCAAACGAAGCTAAGAATGTAATTCAGAAAGCAATTGAAGCATCTCGCGCGCGTCTTGCAGCTAAGAAAGCTCGTGAAAATACTCGCCGAAAGTCAATTTTTGAAACTGCAGGAATGCCTGATAAATTAAAGGATTGTCAGTCAAATAATCCTGAAGAGTGCGAATTGTTCATAGTCGAGGGTGATTCTGCAGGTGGTTCTGCAATTCAGGGTCGTAATCCTATTACGCAGGCTATTTTGCCACTTCGCGGTAAGATTTTGAACACTGAGCGCGCATCTATTGATCGTATGATGAAGTCGGATACAATAGAATCCTTAATTACCGCAGTAGGCGGCGGTTATGGTGAAGATTTTGACATTAGCAAAGTTCGTTATCATAAGATTATAATTATGGCTGATGCTGATGTTGATGGTGCACATATTGCAACATTGAACCTCACATTATTCTTCCGCTATATGCGTCCAATGATTACTGCTGGATATGTTTATGTGGCAATGCCACCGTTGTATCGTCTTAAGTGGACGAAGGGTCCTCATGATTTTGTGTACACCGATGCAGAACGTGATCGCGTGCTTGCTGAGGGTAAAGAAGCAGGACGTCAGTTACCAAAGGGCGAGGGCATTCAGCGTTATAAGGGTCTTGGTGAAATGAGTTATCAAGAGTTGTGGGAAACAACTATGGATCCTGATCAACGTATTTTGAAGCAAATTCACATTGAAGATGCAGCGCAAGCTGATGAAACATTCTCAATGCTTATGGGTGATGAAGTAGAGCCACGCCGTTTATTTATACAGCGTAACGCTCACGATGCTCGTTTTATTGATGCTTAAAAATATTTGAATTAATATAGCGCAATAAAATCGGCAGAATTTAAAGGGATATAAAGTGGCAGAAAATAACGAAAATATAAATGATGATCAGCCTGTGACAAATGGTTCAATGGAACCGTTAAGTCCACAAGAGAGCGATAACACTGATTATGGTTTATTAAGTGGTGAACGTGTTCGCCGCATGGATTTACAGCAGGAAATGCGTGAATCTTATTTGGCATATGCTCTTTCCGTTATTGTTGAGCGTGCATTGCCAGATGTTCGAGATGGTATGAAGCCAGTGCATCGTCGTGTGGTGTATGCAATGTATGACGGCGGTTATAGGCCAGATCGCGGTTATAACAAGTGTTCTCGTGTTGTTGGTGATGTAATGGGTAAGTATCACCCTCATGGTGATTCTGCAATTTACGACACCTTGGTTCGTATGGCGCAATCATGGTCTATGCGCTACATGCTTGTTGATGGTCAAGGTAATTTTGGTTCTCCTGGTGACGATCCTGCAGCAGCAATGCGTTATACAGAATGTCGTATGGCACCACTTGCTATGGAAATGGTTCGCGATATTGACAAAGATACTGTTGATTTCTTGCCAAATTATGATGGTAAAACACAGGAGCCAACAGTACTTCCTTCTCGTTTTCCTAACTTATTAGTAAATGGTTCTTCCGGTATTGCTGTGGGTATGGCAACAAATATTCCACCACATAACATGCGTGAAGTTGCACAAGGTGTTCACTGGGCATTAGAGCATCCTGATGCAAGCCGTGAAGAACTTCTTGAAGCATTATTGCAGCGTATTAAAGGACCAGATTTTCCTACTGGTGCAACCATTCTTGGTCATAAGGGAATTGAACAAGCATATCGAACTGGTCGTGGTTTAATTACCATGCGCGCAGTGGTTAACACTGAAGAAATTAAAGGTCGTATGTGCCTTGTTGTTACGGAATTGCCATATCAGGTGAATCCTGATCGTTTAGCAGCTTCTATTCGTGAGGCTGTACGTGACGGAAAAATTCAGGGTATTGCAGATATGCGTGACGAAACCTCTGGTCGTACAGGTCAGCGTTTAGTGCTTGTGTTGAAGCGCGATGCTGTACCAAAGGTTGTTTTAAACAACTTATATAAGCATTCTCAGTTGCAGCAAACTTTTGGTGCAAATATGCTTGCTTTGGTTGATGGTGTTCCACGCACGTTAAGTCTTGATGCATTTATTCGTCATTGGGTTAAACATCAGCTTGATGTGGTAAATCGGCGTACTGCTTATTTAAAGCGCGAGGCTGAAGAACGCGATCATATTTTGCAAGGTTACTTAAAAGCTTTGGATATGATTGACGAGGTTATTGCCTTAATTCGTGCATCTAAAGATGTTGAAACTGCACGTACGGGGTTAAAAGATTTGCTAGGCGTTGATGACGTTCAGGCAGATGCTATTTTAGCAATGCAGCTTCGTCGTCTTGCAGCTCTTGAACGTCAGAAGATTATTGACGAACACGAAGAGTTAATGCGTCGAATTGCTGATTATAACGATATTCTTTCAAGCCCAGAACGTCAGCGTACCATTGTTGCAACTGAATTAGATGAAATCGTTGCTAAATATGGTGATGATCGTCGTACAAAGATTCTTCCATACTCTGGTGAAATGAATGTGGAAGATTTGATTGCTGAAGAAAATGTTGTTGTAACGGTTACACATTCTGGCTTTATTAAGCGCACAAAAGCTGATGAGTATCGTGCACAGCATCGTGGAGGCAAGGGTATTAAAGGTACGAAGCTTCGTGAAGATGATGTAGTGGATCATTTCTTCTTGACCTCTACTCATAATTGGCTTTTGTTCTTCACTAATAAGGGTCGCGTGTATCGCTTAAAAGCTTATGAACTTCCAGAAGGCTCACGCGATTCAAAGGGTCAGCACGTTGCAAACTTATTGCAGTTTGCGCCTGATGAAAATATTCAAACAATTCTTTCCATCCCAGATTACGAAGTTGCAAAGTATTTAGTATTAGCTACTCGTTCTGGAAAAGTAAAGAAAACCGCATTATCTGAATATGATTCTCCTCGTCAGGGTGGCTTAATTGCAGTGCGTTTAATGGCAGATGAGAAAACTGGTGAGCCAATAGATGAGCTTATCGGTGCTGCATTATGCAATGCTGAAGATGATATTATTCTTGTTTCTAAGCAAGGTTTGAGCTTGAAGTTCCGCGCTGATGATGCTCAACTACGTCCTATGGGTCGTCAAACCGCTGGTGTTCAGGGTATGAAGTTCCGTGGCGAAGATGAGTTATTGGCAATGGATGTTGTTGAAGATAACACCGATAAGGATTTGCTCGTTGTGACCAACGAGGGCTTTGCTAAGCGAACAACTATTAGCGAATATCGTTTGCAAGGTCGTAACGGCTTTGGTGTTAAGGCAGTACAGCTCACTGAAGGTCGCGGAAATCTTGTTGGCGCGGTAATTGTTACTGAAGAAGATCAGATTCTCGCTATAATGCGCTCTGGTAAGGTTATTCGATCAAATGTGAGTGAAATTAAGCGCACAGGTCGAACCACCCAAGGTGTCACATTAGCTAAGCCAGATAAGAATGATGAGATTATCTCTATTGCGCGTAATCCTGAGAGGGAAGAGGATGAAGAAAATGATTCATCCGCAGAAGTTGCAGTAGAGCAAGCTGGCACACAAGAGTAAGATTTATATACCAATATAGGTTGTAAAATACTTCTTAAACAAAGTGAAGGGGATGCTTGTAGATATTTGAGAATGACATGTATTAGTAGTCTTGAAAAACTGTTATTCTTAAAATATTTAGAGTGTATGAGGAGTTGTTATGGCAGAGAATGATGTACAACAAGAAGAGAATAAAGAAACTGGAAATAAGTCTTTTGTTTCTCTACTTACTGACAAGGTAAAACCATCACGTGCTCCTCGTGCACGTCGCATGGATTTGTCACTTACTCACGTCAACGTTTGGTCAGCTGCAAAAGTATCGTTTATGCTAAGTCTTGCAGGCGGTATTATTCAGATTATCGGCGTAGCTTTTATCTGGGTTTTCTTAAATGCAGTTGGTGTTTTTGATCAGTTAACACAGATTGTTTCTTCAACTGGTTTAGATACTAACGGTTTTAATTTGAATCAGGTTTTATCCTTAGGTACTGTATTAAGTGGTGTCACCTTATTTAGCATTTTTGAAATTGTAATGCTTACCATTTTAGCTACAATTGTCACTGCTATATATAATGTGATTGCATCTCTTGTTGGTGGCTTACATATCACGCTCGGTGATGACTAAAAATCCTTTTTAAAAGCTCGGCTTCGGCCGAGCTTTTTTGTTATAAGTATTGTGTAAAGTATGTTACCGTGATTTCATATTTAGGATATTTTAGTAGACCGTTTAGCTTTGCTTTAATTATTTGGCCAGTAGCATCTTTTTTCTTGTCATTGCCAATTTGGGCATTAATGTATAACCGCTACCACCGTTTACGTATTACTTCTGTTTTTTCAGCATATATTGCAGTGTTATATATGCTCGGTGTGGTTACGTTTACCATGTATCCTTTGCCAGAAAATGCTGCAGAATATTGCACAACACATCATATTGCGCCACAGTTAAACATACTCCAATTTATAGGGGATATTCGTGTTGATGGATTGTATGCTATATTGCAGCTAGTAATGAATGTGGTGCTTTTTATGCCATTTGGTTACATGGCTACTCGCTGGTGGCGTATGGGCTGGATAAAAGTAGTTATTTGCGGTGCATTTTTCTCATTATTTATTGAATTGACTCAGCTAACAGGTGTTTGGGGTGTGTATCCATGCGCATATCGCCAATTTGATGTGGATGATCTTTTAACAAATACTTTTGGTGCTGTTTTAGGTGCATGCGTTGCGCTGATTACTAATAAATTTAAGCCAGTTGAAGTAGTTGATAAGGATGAGATTAATTACCATCCAGGTCTTCTTCACCGCTTTGTAACGTATACGATCGACATAATAATAATGCTGTTATGTACTTATCCGATATCTATTATTTGTGTTTTGGTGTTCTATCAATTTTCAACGCCTTTAGGAAATGGCACATATGATTTTAATGGCTTTATATTATCGCCTGAGCTATTTAGCACTTTTACCGATGTACTCATAGCAATTGCTTTGTTCTTGTTGCAATGGCTATTCCCTATGTATCATCGAGGTCAAACTATTGGTGGTTTGATAACTCACATGTCGTTTGAAACTAAAAAACGCACAGGATATTATCGTTTAGGATTCTTTGCGCTTCGATTCGCAATACTGTTGTATTTGAACATATTAACAAAGGGAGCATCTCAATACAGTGCTTTTGTTGTGGTAGTGATGATCTTGGTGTGGCTATTCTGTGGTAAGAGAATGCCATGGGACTTCATTCCTGGTGAAGATATGCCTAAACTCGATGATGATAATAATGTGGTTTCTATACCGGCTGATGAGGTAACTACTGTTAATGAAGTTGCTCCTGCGCAATATTCTGTAACAGATTATTCTAATAATACTATTAATAATATGAGTGAATATAATAAATAATCACACGAGTTTTAGTTGATTTTAGAATACATATGATGATTGTAAAGGTGGGCATACAACCCACCTTTACTCATATTGTGGATTTTTTCTAGACATACCATATTTTGGTGCTTTAGACTATAACAGTTACTTAATCGAAGGAGATGGTATGTTTAAAAATGCTTACATACAACGCGTGTATGAAAAAGTAAGTAAACGAGATAGTGATCAGCAAGAGTTTCTGCAAGCAGTTCAAGAGGTTTTTGAAAGTTTAGAACCAGTTGTTGAACGTCATCCTGAATATGAGAATGCAGCTATTTTAGAGCGTTTGGTTGAGCCTGAACGTTTGGTTAAGTTCCGAGTTGCATGGGTTGATGATTCTGGAAAAGTGCAAGTAAATCGCGGATACCGTGTTCAGTTCAATTCAGCGATTGGCCCATATAAGGGTGGATTGCGTTTTCATCCAACAGTTTCTGAATCTGTTGTTAAGTTCTTAGGTTTTGAGCAGATTTTGAAGAATTCTTTAACTACTCTTCCTATGGGTGGAGGTAAGGGCGGTTCAGACTTTGATCCTAAGGGTAAGTCTGATGCAGAAGTTATGCGTTTTTGCCAGGCGTTTATGACAGAGTTGCAACGCCATATTGGCCAGTTTACTGACGTTCCTGCAGGTGATATTAATGTCGGATCTCGAGAAATAGGTTATCTTTTTGGACAGTATAAGCGTGTTCGTGATGAATACAGTGGTGTGCTCACTGGAAAGAATCTAGAGTTTGGCGGTTCCTTAGTTCGTACTGAGGCAACAGGTTATGGTCTTTGCTATTACACGCAGGAAGCATTAAAAGTTTTGCGTAATGATTCATTTAAAGATAAGACGGTTGTAATCTCTGGTTCAGGAAATGTGGCTATTTTTGCAGCTCAGAAAGCGATTTCTTTGGGTGCAAACGTGGTAACCGTTTCAGATTCCAACGGTTATATTTATGATCCACAGGGAATTGATGTTGAATTAGTTAAGCGTATTAAGCTTGAACAGCGTGGGCGTATTAAGGAATATGCTGATTTAACTGATCATGCTGGTGTGGAATACCATGAAGGCTGTGAGGGTATTTGGACTGTTCCTTGTAATATTGCTCTTCCTTGTGCAACTCAGAATGAGATTAATGAGCAGTCAGCGCGTACGCTTGTTGAAAATGGTTGTACGGTTGTATGTGAGGGTGCAAATATGCCTTCCACTCCTGAAGCTATTTCAGTGTATAAGAATGCGAATGTGTTGTATGGTCCTGCTAAAGCAGCTAATGCTGGTGGTGTAGCCGTTTCTGGTTTGGAGATGAGTCAGAATTCTTATCGTCTTTCTTGGAGTTTTGGCGAGGCTGATAAGAAGTTGCAGGATATTATGCAAAATATTGTAAGCAATTCTCTTGCTGCTGCAAAAGAGTATGGTGCTGAGGGTGATCTTATGACAGGTGCTAATATCGCTGGTTTTGAAAAGGTTGCTCAAGCAATGCTTGCTCAAGGTGTTTTGTAGTTTATAGTTTAAAGGAAAAGAGAAGCATTCATGTTTTTATAGCATGAGTGCTTTTTCATATTATTTTGCGATAAATGAACATGTAATTTGAATGTTTCGTCTGTTATAAATCATATAATTAATACATCGTTGTATTAAATCATAGGAGAGTAAACTTCGTTAATTGCAATAAATATTTTTTATTTGAAAAAAATAAAAAATAAAACTCGTTAATTACTGGGTAAAATATGTCATTTTGCTATATAAAGTAATTATGCATGACTTTATGATAATTTAAGCTTTTTTAATCGTATTCTTAAAGATATTTTACACAAAAAAATATAATATTTCGTTAC
>JAUMUB010000025.1 GCA_030530905.1 Bifidobacteriaceae bacterium
CAAGATCATCAGATGAAGAATTATCATCTTCATCCTTCATATCAATAGCAACTCCATCAGCATTCAAAACTTCAACATTAAGTGACAAGGACTGCATTTCCTTGAGCAAAACCTTGAAGGATTCTGGAATACCTGCAGAAGGTAAGTTATCGCCCTTAACAATGGCACCGAATGCACGAACACGACCGTCAACATCATCAGACTTTGTGGTCATCATTTCATGCAAAGTGTATGCAGCGCCGTATGCTTCGAGTGCCCAAACTTCCATCTCACCAAATCGCTGACCACCGAACTGTGCCTTACCACCGAGTGGCTGCTGCGTAATCATTGAGTATGGACCAGTTGAACGTGCGTGAATCTTATCATCAACTAAGTGATGCAACTTCAACATGTACATGTATCCAACAGACATTGGCTTAGGGAATGGTTCACCAGTACGGCCGTCGAATAAGATTGCCTTACCGTTATCTCCAACAAGCTTCTCACCATCACGGCTTGGAAGTGTTGTGGAGAGCAATCCCTTTAAGGTTTCAGGCTTTACACCATCGAATACTGGTGTAGCAACTGGAGTTCCAGGAGCACCTTGCTCAGCACCCTGTGGAATATTCTTCTTCCATGCTGCCTCTAAGTCAGGATCGATATTGATATCCCAACCTGCGTGTGCAATCCAACCTAAGTGAAGCTCAAGAACCTGTCCTAAGTTCATTCGAGAAGGCACACCTAGTGGGTTTAACATGATATCGATTGGAGTACCGTCTGCTAAGAATGGCATATCTTCTTCAGGAAGAATACGAGAAATAACACCCTTATTACCGTGACGACCAGAAAGCTTATCGCCTTGAGTAATCTTACGATGCTGTGCAATGTATACGCGAATCATCTGATTTACGCCATTTGGTAATTCATCACCATCATCTTCAGCATCTTCACGAGTGATTTCCTTAACTGCAATAACAGTACCATTTTCACCGTGAGGTACGCGCAATGAAGTATCACGAACTTCGCGAGACTTTTCGCCGAAAATAGCGCGCAACAAGCGTTCTTCTGGAGTTAACTCAGTTTCACCCTTTGGTGTTACCTTACCAACAAGAATATCGCCTGCGCCTACTTCTGCGCCAATACGAATAATACCGCGTTCATCTAAGTTAGCGATAGCATCTTCGCCGACGTTTGGCAAATCTCGTGTAATCTCTTCAGCACCGAGCTTTGTCTCACGTGCATCGATTTCATATTCTTCAATATGAATTGAAGACAAAGTATCGTCTTGAACTAAACGCTGAGAAATAATAACAGCATCCTCGTAGTTATAACCGTTCCAAGGCATGAATGCAACGAGTAAGTTCTTACCCAATGCCATCTCACCTTTTTCAGTTGCAGGACCGTCAGCAAGAACAGTACCTTCTTCTACACGCTCACCATCTTTAATCAATGGAATCTGGTTGTAGCAAGTGGTCTGGTTAGAACGCTGGAACTTAGCAAGCTTGTAGCTTGAAGTTGTACCATCATCGTTCATAACGCGAATAATATCTGCTGAAACGTAGGAAACAACACCTGGCTTCTCAGCAAGAATAACATCGCCTGAATCAACAGCGGAACGCCATTCAGAACCAGTACCAACTAATGGACGTTCAGACTTAATTAATGGAACAGCCTGACGCTGCATGTTAGTACCCATCAATGCTCGGTGGCCTTCATCATGCTCCAAGAATGGAATTAAGGAAGCACCAACAGAAACCATCTGACGTGGGGAAACATCCATGTAGTCTACATCGCTAATAGGCACATCGACTGCTTCTTCTTCGTCAATACGTACCAAAGCCTGATCGCCTACGAGGTTACCATTCTCATCAATTTCCTGATTAGCCTGTGCAATAACATGCTCAGCTTCACGATCAGCTGTCATATATACTACTTCATCAGTTACATGACCATTTTCAACCTTACGATAAGGTGTTTCGATAAAGCCGAATGGGCTAATACGACCGAATGTAGCCAAAGAACCGATAAGACCAATGTTTGGACCTTCAGGAGATTCGATTGGGCACATACGTCCGAAGTGGGATGGGTGCACATCTCGAACTTCCATAGAAGCACGATCACGGCTCAAACCACCAGGACCTAATGCGGACAAACGACGCTTATTAGTAACGCCAGCCAATGGATTATTCTGATCCATGAACTGTGACAACTGAGAAGTACCGAAGAACTCCTTAATTGTTGCGTTTAATGGACGAATATTAATCAAAGACTGAGGGGTGATTGCTTCAGGATCCTGAGTAGTCATGCGTTCACGAACTACGCGCTCCATACGGCTTAAACCAGTACGAAGCTGATTCTGAATCAACTCACCAACCTGACGAATACGACGATTGCCGAAGTGATCAATATCGTCAACGTCAACACGAAGTTCTACAGGCTTGCCATCACGAATACCATCAAAAGTCTTCTTACCATCATGCAATGTAGCTAAATACTTAATGGTTGCGATAATGTCTTCGCGGTTCAAGCTTCGATCTTCGATATCGCCTTCTAAACCAAGCTTACGATTAATCTTGTAACGACCAACTCGTGCAAGATCGTAACGACGCGTATTAAAGTAGAAGGAATCTAAGAGATTACGACCAGCTTCTGGAGTTGGAGTGTCTGCAGGACGAATCTTACGATATAAATCAGTAAGAGCTTCGTCTTGTGAATCAATAGTCTCCTTTTCAAGAGCATCAAGAACTAGTGGATAGTCTTTAAATGCTTTTGCGATTTCAGACTTTGTCATACCGATTGCAAGCAAGAAAACGATTGCTGACTGCTTACGCTTACGATCCACACGTACGTGAGGAACATCGCGCTTGTCAATTTCGAACTCTAACCATGCACCACGGCTTGGAATAATCTTTGCACCATAAATGTCCTTATCAGATGAAGGATCAGTAGTGCAATCAAAATATACGCCTGGAGAACGGACTAACTGTGAAACAATAACACGCTCGGTACCTGAAATAATAAAAGTACCGTGTGGTGTTTGCAATGGGAAATCACCCATGAACACAGTCTGACTCTTAATCTCACCAGTATTACCGTTTTCGAATTCTGCATTCACGTACAAAGGTGCACAATAAGTGTAATCTTTTTCTTTACACTCTTGCACGGTGTGACGTGGTTCTTCGAGATATGGCTCAGAGAAGCTTAAGCTCATTGACTGTGCCAAGTTCTCGATAGGAGAAATTTCACTAAATACTTCGTCAAGACCGGATACACGTGGTACGGTATGCGTACCATTCTTAATGTCTTCCTCAACACGCTTCTTCCAGCGTTCGTTTCCAAGAAGCCAATCAAAACTATCAGTTTGTACGCCGAGAAGGTATGGAACTTCAATAGGTTCTTTAATTGAACCAAAGTTCACACGATCTGTAGCTTTGTGCAACTTAATATCATGCTCATCAGCACGTGCATACGTCCGAGTTGTGTTAACAGAAGCTTTGGTAGCCAAAAGACTTTCCTTACGCTCGCATAATGAATATTAACCATGGTTGAACGAAATGCCGCGAGCCACTATATGCTTCTAGCAGGCATTCCGCAATGAATTATTGCCCACTATTTGACATAACTCACACTGAAACGCAAGTCTAGTCTATAAAAATATTACTGTCAAGGCGAAAACGCGGCATAACAACTTAAAAATCAGTATCAACTATTTAAAAAACGTCATGTTACATACGCCTTATAAACAGCATACATAACATGACGTTATATACTTGCAATTATGACAATTGCTTGCGCAAATATTGCGTGATTTAAATAACGTACGCTTCTAAACCAAACAATACCACTTCAATTAGCAATTTAGTCATCTTCAGTCACATCGCTAATAATTGTTGCTCCACCGATCCGATTGATCTCAGTTACCCCATTAATAGTTCGCACGTTAGCGTTGGTGTATTTCAATACCTGAATATGTGTTGGCGTTGTATAATGATGGAAGGTGTAGGTAACAGTATATTCAACATCAGTTGTGCCGTCTGCCGCAAGAGATGTAACTACATCACCGATTTCCATTTTATAGTATGAGATTTTGTCATCATTCCTAAATCCTTTAATCATACGTTCAAGCTCTTTATAACTTGCATTCTGCTCATCGTTAACAAACACACTTGAGCTTGGACCATAGGCGTTAAATGCATCTTCCAACACATTTTGAACGTCGCTATTATCAGCGTAGCCAGACCATTTAAGATTAATAATCACATCATCAGATGAATAGTAGTTGGAATTATTAGAAGAAACTAGTTTAATAAGATCCTTACTCTCTTCAGATTTAACTTCAGAGTCTCCCACTTTCTTCACACCATAAACAACTGACTTGTTGGTAATCATATAATTATCAACATCAGTTGTGCCGTCTGCCGCAAGAGATGTAACTACATCACCGATTTCCATTTTATAGTATGAGATTTTGTCATCATTCCTAAATCCTTTAATCATACGTTCAAGCTCTTTATAACTTGCATTCTGCTCATCGTTAACAAACACACTTGAGCTTGGACCATAGGCGTTAAATGCATCTTCCAACACATTTTGAACGTCGCTATTATCAGCGTAGCCAGACCATTTAAGATTAATAATCACATCATCAGATGAATAGTAGTTGGAATTATTAGAAGAAACTAGTTTAATAAGATCCTTACTCTCTTCAGATTTAACTTCAGAGTCTCCCACTTTCTTCACACCATAAACAACTGACTTGTTGGTAATCATATAATTATCCACGTCAAGTATGCCGGATTCGTTTGTTTTACCAACACTTTGACCTGCAACAAAGATTTCTGCATCTGCAATCGCATGAACTTCGAAAGATACCAAAGTCATATTCATGCTCACATCATTATTATCGATAACAACTACCTGAGAAATTTTTCTCACATCGTTACCGGCTTTGGTTTCTATGCGAATATCATATTCACCAAATAAAACGGTTTTATACTTATACACGTAGTAATCATCATCAGTTATATTTGTTGATGCGTGCTTAGTAAATTCACCGACCTTCTTATTGTCAATAAACAACGAGCTACCGCTGTTATTAGTAGAGAAACTTGGCTCGTAAGCTGGAACGTTTAGCTTATACTTCGGGAATAAGAACCAGTACTTACCGCTTTCAACAATTGCAAAACCCTTATACTTTGCACCAGTTTTAATAGACTTTACTAAATCTTCTTTTTCTGACTTGTGATTCTTAAAATACCTTCTTGTAGGCTTAAGCATACTTGCATCGATTTTCTCTATGCCGCTGCTTGTCACATAATCAGTAATATCTGACTTATCATCCTGAACTAACTGAACAATTTTGTCGATTTGACGATCTTTGTTGTAGTAAATGCTACCTGCAGCATATCCTGCAGCGCCAATAACAATAAGAACAAGAATCACCCAAAACCATACCATCTTATATAAAGGCTTGTGTGGCTTAACTGCATAAGCAGCATCTAAAGGCTGAGCAAAATCTTCTAAACCTAATAATCCATTCTGATTTGGATCCTGTGCATATGATTGTGGAACTGTGTTGTAATTTTGAGCAGCGCCATTTTGCATTGCATTATTTACAGGCATAGCATATGAGTTCTCAGCAGTTGGAAATGCTTGCGTTTGATTCATATCGTATGCTGCATTATTAATATCAACTGGCTGAGCGAAGTTGTCTTGCAATGGCATTGTAGGATATGAATTGCTATCGAAATTATTAGCAGGGGCAGCGTATTGTGAGTCACTGCCATTTTCAAAACTATTTGTCGGATCAACACCATATCCGTTATTATCTGCTAGATTATTCGATTGCGCATATGCAGGATCGCCATTAAATACTTCCTGATTTGCCGCACCATCTTCAAAAGTGTTTGCATTAAGCGCTGACTGATTCTCTACATTGTTTGTATTAAACTGTTCTGGTTCAACTACATTGTTGGTATTATTTACATTTTCACTAGGAGCACTTTGCTCAAATTCATTTGGATTCGCTGCAGTGTTATCAGCATATTCAGTTGACTGATTCTCTACATTATTTTGCACATCGTCTATTCGCGCACCACAGTAAAGGCAAATAATAGCACCTTCCGGTGTTGGTTTACCGCAATTAGGACAGAACATGGTAGGGCTCCCCTATTTCTCTTCTCTCAATAATCTAACAAAATACAAGATATCATAAGCATGCATTAACTCGCTGAACGCATGTTGTCATCAATATAAATATTTAATAAAGTATCGACGTCATAAATTAACTATAATTACTAATAACACGTAGTAATTGATGAATTATTCTAAATAGTTATCCAATAACAATAACTTCTTTATTACTAACTACTTTTGGATAGTCTTTTAACGATAATTGAGCAACATATGTTCCAGTTGATACATGCGATAGCTCAGAGTTGTCAACGCAAGTGTCAGTTGTTCTATTAGTATCCCAAGTAATTGTTTGACTATCAGTGTCACCTTGTGCAAATAACAGTTTTCTTTGATCCGCTGGGCACACGTCTGAACGCCATATTGTTTCATCACCTGAAGTGATAGTTAACACACGAGTAGCATTTGAAACATCAAGTAAGCAACTCGATTTCTTAGTGTATGCAACGGTAGCGGTGAAATTTACCGACCCACCCCAACTCGCAGTATTAGTATCAGTTTTAAGAGTTAACGAAATATCACTAGCTGCACACGCTTGTACTTGAGAATGTTTTGGAGCATCTGGAACAGCGGTACGTATTATTGAAGGCCGCTCATACGAATTACTAATAACAGCACTAACTGCGCGAACCCCAACACCTAAACTATAAACACAAAAGCAGCTTAAGCTTAAGAATATAATAAGTAGGATAGCTACGACGATTCTACGGCGCCTGTAAATCTGCGCTTTAGTAGGACGACGTGACTTTCCCATAAATACATCTCCTCAACATATGACCATTCAATATAGTACAGCCTAGAATATAGTACACCAACTTCTATCGCGATAGCAGATTGTAATATTACAAAATCATTACTTCATTATCGCAATATGCTTAAATCTCAAATCGTCTATATAAACGTAATTGCTGTAATTACGGGAATCGTATTAAATTATCATCGCAAATTTGTACAAGACCATCTTCATCTAAACTCGCAATACACTCATGTAACTGAGCAGTGTTCTTCCATAAACTTTCTAAATACTCACGTGTAACAAAACCTTGATCACTTTCGCGCAATGCTTGCATAACAATACCCCTAACCTGCCTATTAGTACCTTTAAAATGTTGACGAGGTCGAGTTCTCTTCACTCCCAAACGAGGTTTTCCAGCAAGATTAAACTCGCAGATATGTCGCAAAGGACAATGATCACAATCAGGCGCACTCGCAGAGCATACTACTGCACCTAATTCCATAATAGACTGATTCCACATAACACTAGGTAGAACAACTGAGTTCTGACGCGATATGACAACATTGCTATCAACTGTATAAGAACCTACTACAGTAGAGTCTAAGTTGCTCTTACTATTTTGTGACAGCGCATCCTGCGCTACGCTATCTTGTGTTGCATTCACTTGTGGCACTTTATCTTGTGGCAAAATTTTTTGCGCAAACAATCTCTCTTGCGAAGTTGCACTACCACCAAACGATTCTTTACCAAGTAAAGCTCGAGATATTACTCGGCGAATATTAGTATCGATAACACTAATTCGCTTAGAATAAGCAAAACTCAGCACTGCGCTCGCAGTATAATCACCTATTCCCGGAAGCTTAAGAAGCTCATCATACGTATCAGGAACTTTATTATCGTATTGGTGCGCTATCACAGAAGCACACTCTTGTAAACGCAATGCTCGGCGCGGATATCCAAGTCTTCCCCATGCTGATAAAACTTCAGCAGTTGAAGCCTGAGCAAGATCCTGTGGTGTTGGCCATTGTTGCATCCACATATTCCAATATGGAACTACCCTACTCATTTGAGTTTGCTGACTCATAACCTCACACACCAGTATTCCCCATGGCGTGGTTCGTCCAAACCTCCATGGCAGTTCACGTGCGTTATCACACCACCATTGCGCTAATCGTTGGCTTATTTCATCGCGCTTACGATACACTTCGGGAGTTAGTTCAATGTTTTCTTGTTGATTTTGTGTGTTCATATTATTTCTCATCGCATATGTTGGTTACGAGTATACCTCTTAGCATTGTTAGAGCATGCAGAATAGTTATTAACATGTAGCATGTAGCTTAATTGTTAATTAGTACACTAATTAGACTATATTGAGGATATTATGAGTGAGCAAAAATCTAATTCTTCTAAGCAGGATCTGGCAAAACAGGTTGATTCCATGTTCGAGTATGGATATCGCAAATCAAATTATGGTCCTGATGAACTAATTACTGACGCGCATGGTAATCCTGTTAAAGTCGGAGATGCTTTATTAAGCGCACACGAAGCAAGTGAGACCACAACTCAAACACCTCATCTGTGTTACTACTCTCCTCGTATTCCAGGTAACACTGGTTCAGCTATCCGTTTATGCGCTGTAACTGGCACAATTCTTCACTTAATAGAACCTCTTGGTTTTAATTTACAAGACACAAATTTGCGCCGTGCAGGCCTTGATTATCACGATATGGCACATGTGGTAATTCATCCAAATTTTGAAAACTTGATTGAATCCATGCCTAATTCTCGCATTATTGCATTTACTGCACACGCCACTAAACTGTATACCGACATCACATATAAGCCTACAGACATTTTATTGTTTGGACCTGAGCCAGGTAATATTCCTGATCCAATGGATATAATGGCTGGCCCTCGTGTGGCTGAGCAGGTTCGTTTACCAATGCGCCCAACTGTACGCAGTCTTAACCTCACCAATAGCGCAAGTATTGCTATTTACGAGGCTTGGCGTCAACTGAATTTTGAAGGTGGCCAATAAAGAGTACGCCTACAACGTCACCACTTTTGCGCGCAACTTATTAAATACATTATTAAAAAGTCCCAGATTGTAGAATCTGGGACTTTACTATAACGTGCAGCTAATTCTTAAAACTATGAACAGGGGCAGGAATTCGTCCTTTACGATTCACAAATGCTGAGCAGTCCGTGTGATTTACTGGAATAATCGGCGCATAACCCATCAGACCGCCGAAATTAGCCATTTGACCAACCGTTTTCCCAACTACTGGAATAATACGAACAGCTGTTGTTTTTTGATTAATCATACCAATAGCAGACTCGTCAGCAATAATACCAGCAATTGTTTCTGCCGTGGTCTCACCAGGAATTGCAATCATATCTAAGCCGACTGAACATACACAAGTCATTGCTTCAAGCTTTTCAATAGTAAGGCATCCAGAAGCTGCAGCAGCTATCATATTGCTATCTTCAGAAACAGGAATGAACGCACCAGACAAGCCGCCAACATAGCTACTCGCCATAATACCACCCTTTTTTACCTGATCATTTAGCAATGCTAGTGCAGCAGTAGTTCCAGGAGCGCCAACTTGAGCTAAGCCAATTTTCTCTAAAACTTCACCAACAGAATCTCCCACTGCAGGAGTTGGAGCAAGTGATAAGTCAATAATTCCAAATGGAACTCCAAGGCGCTGTGCTGCCTCCTGAGCGACAAGTTGTCCTACTCGCGTAATTTTAAAAGCAGTCCGTTTAATTGTTTCGCATAAGAATTCAAAATCCTTGCCTTGAGCCTCATCTAAGGCGCGCGAAACCACACCAGGCCCAGAAATACCCACGTGAATAACAGCATCGCCCTCACTCACACCATGGAAACCACCTGCCATGAATGGATTATCGTCAGGCGCATTACAAAAAGCAACGAATTTCACACAGCCATAACTATCATTATCTTTAGTCTCTTGTGCAATATCCTTAATAACTGTGCCTAATAAACGCACAGCATCCATATCTATACCTGTTTTTGTGGAGCCGACATTCACACTTGAGCACACAATCTGAGTTTGCGATAATGCTTGAGGAAGAGAACGAATAAGCAGCTCATCTGCTTGCGTCATTGATTTCGACACAAGTGCAGTGTATCCGCCAATAAGATCCACACCAACTTCGCGTGCAGCCTTATCTAGCGCTTTCGCAATTTGCACAAAGTCATCAGTTGTTTTACACGCACTAGCACCAACTAATGCTATTGGTGTAACCGTAATACGCTTATTAACAATCGGTATACCGAATTCTTTTTCGATATTCTCACCGGTGACCACAAGATCTTTAGCATAACTAACTATTTTCTTATATACGTTATCGCACACGGTTTGCAGATTATCGCTAATGCAGTCGAGTAAGCTTATACCCATAGTAATGGTTCGCACATCGAGTTTTTCTTGCTCGATCATTTTATTGGTCTCGTGGACCTCCATAATGTTTGGCATAGTATTTCCTTGACTTAACACGTGTTTTATAAACGATGCATTTTAGTGAAGATTTCCTCACGCTGACAACGAATCTTCACGCCAATTTCTGTACCAATAGCATCGAGATCTTGCACAATATCGTTGAACTCATCGTCAATGTCGCTAACATCCACAATCATCATCATGTTAAAGTAACCGTCAATAATTGTTTGTGAAATATCGCGTACATTAATTTGACGACTTGCTAAATATGTACAAACACGCGCAATAATACCAACGGTGTCTTGTCCTACTACGCTAATAATAGCTTTTTTCATTACTTACCTCACTGCATTCTTATTACGAAATAATAGTATATCGTATCAAACACCTATTGCCTGTCATTCGTACAAAAGACCTTGCGATATGACTCACAAGGTCTTATTTGCATATTTACAATATCAACTACAAAACTCGTTGCGCGCTATTGCTTGCAACTGCAGACAAAGCACGTGGCTCGTTAAAACCTTGAGCTTCAAACTCGTCAGCAATTGCTTGTGCTACTTCGCGACTCTTTCCACGTTCTACCAATGCAATAATAGAACCTCCGAAGCCACCGCCAGTCATACGAGCCCCGTATGCCCCATTCTTACGCGCAACATCTACTGCAACATCCAATTCAGGAACAGTAACTTCATAATCTTGTGCTAACGACTGATGAGATTCGTCAAATAACATACCTGCTTTAGATACATCACCATCAGCAAATGCTTGCACAAATTCATGAACACGAGCAATTTCCGTACAAACATGCCGAACACGATGCTGCATTTCAACATCTGGCAATTGCTGCAACACTTTGTTTAGCGCTTCTTCTGAATTGCTTGACTGGCTAATTGAATCTGCAACTTCACGCAAGTATTGCACGCCAAGAATTGAGGCAGCTTCTTCACAGGTTGCACGACGACGAGCATACTGACCATCATTTAACTGATGTGGTGCACGCGTATCAACAACAAGTAGTTCTAATCCGTACTTGTCGAGATCAAATGGCTGTTGCGAAACATTTTCCATTGCACTTAATGTTGGATTACAGTCGAGTAATAGCGCGTGCCCCGCACTACAGCGCATTGATGCGTTCTGATCTAAGCCACCAGTAGAAGCTCCTGCCATCTTGTTCTCTGCCGTAATAGCAGCGTTAATCAAAGTGACTCTACCTTCATCACTGCCGCCAAATCCTAACTTATAAACATCATCTAATGCGAGCGCCGTAGAACATGTCATTGCTGCTGATGAACTTAAACCAGAGCCTAATGGCACACACGAGGTAAAAGCCGCATCGAAGCCCTGAACCTCATATCCGCGATTACGCAAAGCCCATGCAACACCAATTGGGTATGCTGCCCAACTGTCAACTTCTCCTGCACCTAAACCGTCAAGTCGTTCGCGCACTATATCACCTGGGTTTACGTCTGAGACTACACGTGCAATATCGTCATTGCGTGGTGCGAGCGCAATAAATGTTCTGTGAGGTAGCGCAATTGGTAAGCATAATCCGGCGTTGTAATCAGTATGTTCACCAATCAAATTCACTCGACCTGGAGCAGCCCACACACCAGCAGGTTC
>JAUMUB010000026.1:0-1392 GCA_030530905.1 Bifidobacteriaceae bacterium
AGTGCGAATAATAAATTGGGGCTTGGTATTTGTATACCAAGCCCCAATTCAATAAGCAATCAATATATTAAACAAAATTAATTGCAATATTCAATTACTGATTCACCAATTTGTAAATATTAATCTCTATCACCAAAAATGCGCAATAAATACAAGAACATGTTTACAAAGTCAAGATACAAGCTTAAAGCGCAATAAATCGATAAACGCTTTGTTTGCTCAATATCACCAGAAGTGCTACTAAGTAGTTGACGAGTTTTTTGAGCGTCATATGCTGTTAAGCCAGCAAATAGCACTAAGCCAATTCCAGCAACCAACATACTTGAGGCAGGAGTTGCAAAAAACGATAAAATAATTTGTCCAATAACAAACACAATTAATGCAACAAAAAGAATAGGACCTGCTTTAAGCATATTCACTTTAGTGGTAAGTGAAAGCATGGTTAATACAAAGAAAAATCCTGCAGCAAGTGAGAAGCTAATAAGAACAGAACCTAAATTATAAGTGTAAAAAATAGAGCTTAGCGTAAAACCTGTAATTGCAGCATACGCATAGAAAAGAGTACGCGCTACTGGAACAGAAAACTTGTTAACAGCGGCAGATAGGGTTATCACAATACCAAATTGAACAATAAGCAGAATAATCATACCCATCGTGCCTAATCGGCTGACAAAGCCAAGAAGTAAGCCAGAATTATATGAGAACATTGCTACTAATGCGGTGATGACAATACCCACTGTCATTTCAGCATATGCGCGGCCCACAGTTACGCGCTGTACGCGATCATAAGCGTAAGCAGCTTGTGTGTTAATTGTTTGGGATTCATGTGATTGATATCCATTATTGAATGTCATTATCACTCCTTGTAAACGTTTACAACATAGTATTCTATGATGTTATGATTCTTATTGTATGAATATATCCTGAGAATATTATGAGAATAATAAAAGTTGCAACTTTCAAACGTTTCAATGTAGTAGTCTTGATTCCAAGATGAAAGGAAAAGTATGACAAGCAAAATCGTATTGAATAATGGTGTAGAAATTCCACAAGTAGGTTTAGGCGTATTCCAAACGCCATCAGGTGAAGTAACAGTTGACGCAGTGCGCGAAGCATTATTAGCAGGTTATCGTCATATTGACACTGCAATGATTTACCAAAACGAAGAATCAGTTGGTGAGGGAATTCGTCAATCAGGAGTATCCCGTGATGAAATCTTCGTCACCACAAAGTTGTGGAATGATGATATACGTTCAGGTAATACGGTACAAGCATATGAGCAGAGTTTACAACGCTTAGGATTAGATTACGTAGACTTGTATTTAATTCACTGGCCTGCAAACGGTTGGGAGCGTGCTTGGGATGAAATGCAAAAATTGTATGAACAGAAGA
>JAUMUB010000026.1:1402-11481 GCA_030530905.1 Bifidobacteriaceae bacterium
TGCATGCAATCGGTGTAAGCAACTTCCAAATTCATCATCTTGAAAAACTTATGGCAAACAGCGATGTAATTCCAGCAGCAAACCAGATTGAATCCTCACCACAATTCAACAATAATGAGCTTATCGAATTCAGCAAAAAGCATAATATCGCAGTTGAAGCATGGAGTCCATTAGGCGGAACTGGTGGTTCATTATTGCAAGATTTACGTCTTGCCCCAATTGCACAAAAATATGGTAAAAGCGTGGCACAAGTTGTAATTCGCTGGCATATTCAGCGCGGTGTTATCGTATTGCCAAAGTCAACACATGCTGAGCGTATTCGCCAGAATTTAGACGTGTTTGACTTTGAATTAAATTCAGAGGATATGGTAGCAATCAACGCAATTAATACTAATCAGCGAAATGGTGCTGACCCTGACAACTTCAACTTCTAATAATTCTAAAAAGAGTATGGCAAGTTACTAAGCGCAAACATAACGCGATGTAGTAATGAAGCCTTAAGCGCAATAAAAGAACGCTGTTACCTCATACTGTACAAACAATATGGGTGACAGCGTTTTTAAATATTCTTTAAATGCTCTTTAAATAAATAGCAGATTTTATAATGAATCGTCAGATTTAATTAAAGGGTGCGATTGTGGCGCATTATCAAGGCGTGGCGCGCTATTAATATCACGGTGAATTTGTTGCATTTGCACTTCAATATTCTGAAGACTGCGAGCGCAGTCGAGAAGTGTTTGAGAATGTTCAGAATAACGAGTGTCAGGTAAATCAGTTTTATAACGCAAATCATGTTCCAGGCTTGCCCAATAATCCATTGCAACAGTGCGGAATTGGACTTCAACGGGAGTGTAATGTGCGCCAGAAGACAAGAAGACTGGAACGGCGTAAATTACGTGTAAGGAGCGGTACCCATTCTGTTTTGGTGATTTAATATAATCTTTTACGCGTAAGACTTGAATGTCAGACTGTTGGCTTAAATAGTTAGACACAGAGTACACGTCATCTCGATAATTACAAATTACGCGAATGCCAGCAATATCAAAAAGATTATCCTTAATCGACTTCGTGTTAACTGGTAGATTTTTGCGATGCAATTTTTCAATAATAGAATTCACTGATTTAAGACGGCGTTCCATATGATGTATAGGGTCATGTGAGAAATGCACTTGAAACTCGTTGTCTAAAATCTCAAGCTTGGTGCTTAGCTCATACATTGCACCCTCATAAACTTGAAATAATTCTATAAATTGAGAAATTTCATCGGCGTTAATATTAGGTGAAGAAAATTCAGTGCTATTTAATCGAGCACGAATTTCTGCCGTGTTTAATCTGCTTTGTCTGTCTAATATCACAAGAAAAATTATATCGTAAGGGGATTAGAAGAATCTGAAAAAAGAATGAATATTAAGAGCAAGAAGTTTTCTAAAAAGCACCTTCACAACATAATTTAGCGTGAATATTGTATATGCAAGTTTATGAAAATTATGCATGTTTTGCCTGTATTTCTTAGCATTACGCCGTATTGTAATAGGTGCAAATGTGTAAGCAACACAACAAAGAGATATCTGTGCCATGTGGCTTATACCATAGAGCATTATGGACGAATCTATGATGACTGAAGAAGAACGTGCTTCATACCGTAACACTGATAACGCAACATTACGCGAAAACGCCAAAGGTGTATTCTATGTGCATACTTTAGGTTGTCAGATGAATGTGCATGATTCTGAGCGTATTGCTGGTGTATTAGAAGATGAGGGATATGTTCCTGCTACCGCACAGCAAATAGAAGATAAAGCAATAGATTTAATTGTTTTAAACACGTGCGCAGTTCGTGAGAATGCTGCAGAGCGCATGTATGGAACTATTGGCTTATGGGCAAAACTCAAGCGTCGTAGAGCAAATATGCAAATTGCTGTTGGCGGGTGCATGGCGCAGCTAGACCGTCAGCGTATTGCAGACAAAGCCCCATGGGTAGACGCAGTATTTGGTACTAAGAACATTGGCTCACTGCCAAGACTATTAGAGCAAGCGCGCATGAGTGGCACTCCTCAGGTAAAAGTTGTTGATGATCTCAACTATTTTCCAAGTCAGTTACCTGCTGCACGTGCATCAAAAGTGTCATCATGGGTTTCTATTTCAGTTGGATGTAACAATACTTGCACTTTCTGTATTGTGCCAACCACTCGTGGAAAAGAAAAAGATCGTCGTCCAGGAGATATTCTTGCAGAAATTCGCCGCTGTGTAGATAATGGGGCAAAAGAAGTCACGCTATTAGGTCAGAATGTGAATTCATTTGGATATTCAATTGGTGACCGTTTTGCTTTTTCAAAATTATTGCGTGCCTGCGGAGAAATTGAAGGATTAGAGCGCGTGCGCTTTACTTCACCACACCCAGCAGCGTTTACTGATGATGTGATTGAAGCAATGGCTCAAACACCAAATATTATGCATCAACTTCACATGCCATTACAATCAGGCTCTGATAGTGTGCTGCGTGCAATGCGTCGTTCTTACAGAAGTTCACGATTCATGAACATCTTGCATAAAGTACGTGAGCAGATGCCAGACGCGCAGATTACCACAGATATTATTGTTGGATTCCCTACAGAAACAGAAGAGGATTTTCAAAAAACTGTGGAATTAGTTAAAGAAGCACGTTTCACCTCAGCATATATTTTCGAATATTCTCCACGTCCAGGAACTCCTGCAGCAAATATGGAACAGCTACCACAGGAAGTGGTTCGTGATCGTTTTAACCGCTTGCTCGAAGTGCAAGAACAGATCACTAAAGAAGAATTGCAAAAGTTTGAGGGCAAAGACGTAGAAGTGATGATTATTGGCACACAAGGCCGAAAGGATGCGGACACTCATCGAGTTACAGGCCGTGAGAAAACTGGCACACTAGTGCATATTGGCGTTCCAGAAGGCTATCCACACCCTGAAGTGGGCGATTTTGTGACTGCTACAGTTACTCATGCTGCACGCCATAATCTTATCGCAGATCCAAACCCATTAATTGGTCAAACATATGAAGTCAGGCATTAATATTACGCAAGAGAAAAAAGTTATTTCCATTGTTGGCCCTACTGCCTCGGGTAAAACAAGTTTAGGGATTGCTATTGCAAAACGGTTAGAAGCACGTGGAGAAAAAGCTGCAATTGTTAATGCAGACGCGTATCAAATGTATAAAGGCATGGATATTGGTACGGCAAAGGCTAGTTTGCAAGAGCGGGCGAGCGTACAACATTATTTGTTGGACATTATTGAGCCAAATGAAACAATGACCGTGGCTAAATTCCAGCGTATTGCGCGTGATTGCATACAAGACCTACAGTCAAGAAATATACGTCCAATTCTAGTAGGCGGTTCTGGCTTATATGCTCGCGCAGTAATTGATGACATCACGTTTCCGGGTACTGACCAAACTATTCGTCAGCGTTTGCAAGAGCGTGCAGAAGCTGAGGGGGCTACGGCTCTTTTTGAAGAATTACGTTTTAAAGATCCACAAGCTGCTGAACGTATGGATCCACGAAACATACGCAGAACTGTTCGTGCGTTAGAAGTGATTGAGCTTACTGGTAAACCGTTTTCTGCTAGTTTGCCCAAATACCAGTATGTTATTGGTAGTGTTCAAATAGGGCTTGATTTGTCACGAGAAGAATTGGATGATCGCATAAATCTTAGAACTGAGCAAATGCAAGAGCAAGGATTTTTGCGTGAGGTCGAAAATGTTCGTGATCGTCTAGGAGTGACAGCAGCGCGCGCCTTGGGATATCAGCAAATGATAGATGTGTTAGATGGTTTAATCTCCGAAGAAGAAGCATTTGCAGATATTGCGCAAAAAACGCGTCGTCTTGCTCGTAAACAGATGGGTTGGTTCGGTCGAGATCCGAGAATACATTGGGTGCGTGCCATGAATCCTGACCTAGTTGATATTGTTATGAATATTATTGATAAAGCAGATTCGGGTGCTTACGATGAGATAGATTCGCACGCACAGGAATATGTGCAGCATCATTTAGGTGATATTAATTAATAACCTTGAACTTGTATAATAGGCAAAGAGAAGTATTTTAGTAGGAATTTAAAGAAAATAAATTATGGCACGTACCGTTTCCAACAATAAAAGTTCCAGCAATAAGGATGCGAAAAAAATTGCTCCAAAATCTTCAGACACAAAAAATATTGAAGCTGAAGAAACAGTGTGGCAGAGAATTCTTCTAGCTATTCCGCGCGCAATTGGTACTTTAGTTCGCTCTGTAAGTGGAGTGGGCGAGTATGATCCTATGTACCGCAGAGACGGTCTTTGCTTTCTTCTCCTAGTGTTCTCCGTTTTATTCTGTGCTTCTGAATGGTTTAGAGTTCAAGGATTTATTGGCGTTTTTCTTCATACGATCGCTTCAAGTGTATTAGGTGTAATGAGCGTTGTTTTGCCAGTGTTATTAATGTATGTGGCAATTCGTCTCATGCGTAATGCAGGAACTGGGTCTAATAATCCGCGCGTAATAAGCGGTTGGTTCTTACTATTATGGTCAGTTTGTTCCATAATTAATATCGTAAAAATTGGGGATACTAGAGCTTTTAGTATTTCGCTAATTGAACAAGCTGGTGGCTTATTGGGCTATATGCTTGGCTCGCCACTATCATGGGGGTTATCAGCTGTTTTTGCAATTATTTTATTTGTTATTATTGCTTTTTTTGCGCTGTTAATGATTACGAACACTCATGTTTCGCAAATACCAGATAAAGTAATGAACTTGCGCCCAGACGAAGATAGAGAAGATGAGCAATTCCCCAATGAGGTTCAGGTTGGTGACGAAACTTTAGCATTCGCAGATGGTGTTCCTAGGCATGATGGCACTGATGAGGATGATGAGGAAAAACCATTAGGTCTGTTTGCGCGATTATTCAAAAAACGTAAGGCTAGCAACACGTCCACTTCATTGGATGAGTATGAGGGGGATGAGCCTTTTAAACAGGCGGCACAACAGCATGGTGAGAGTGAGCATAATGATATTGTCCCACGAACTATTACTTCAGGTGTGCCAAATGCTGACGAAGAAAGTATGGGAGCTACCACAGCAATTCCCGCAGGCCAGGATTTGCAAGGTGGTGAAAATCATGAGATTCCAATGGTGCGTGTGGTTTCAAATGATGATCCATGGGCGAAGATTGACGCTGAAAATAATACGGGTGAAAACGTTTCTGAAAATGCTCAGCATAGCGATTCAACGTATGTAGAAAATCGATTAAGTGATGAAAATAGCGGATATAGTAGTGAAGATGATGATAATGCTGATAGTGAGAATGTGGCAGCAGCTATGCAACCATATCAGCTTCCAGACTTATCTATGCTTGCATATGGTAAGCCTCACGCAGCGAGAACTGAAGCAAATGATGAGGTAATTCGCGCGTTAACATCTACCTTTAAGCAGTTTAATGTTGATGCAAAAGTTGTTGGCTTTTTACGCGGCCCATCAGTAACTCAGTATGAGGTAGAGCTTGGTGCTGGTGTTAAGGTTGAAAAAGTCACTAATCTACAAAAGAATATCGCTTATGCAGTGGCAAGTTCTGACGTGCGTATTCTCTCGCCAATTCCTGGTAAATCAGCTATTGGTATTGAAATCCCGAATGCTGATCGAGAAATAGTTCATTTAGGTGATGTGCTTCGTTCTGATGAGGCACGAAATGCAAAAAGTCCAATGATTACTGGTGTTGGCAAAGATGTTGAAGGTCATTTTATTACTGCTGATCTCACTAAGATGCCACACTTACTTGTTGCTGGTGCAACAGGTTCAGGTAAATCAAGTTTTATTAACTCGATGCTTACGTCAATTATTATGCGAGCAACCCCTGATCAGGTTCGTATGATTATGGTTGATCCGAAGCGTGTGGAACTTTCTGCATATGCTGGTATTCCACATTTGTTAACGCCAATTATTACTGACCCTAAAAAAGCTGCACAGGCTTTAGAATGGGTTGTGAAAGAGATGGATGCGCGTTACGATGATTTACAATACTTTGGTTTTAGGCATGTGAATGATTTTAACGAGGCTGTGCGCGCGGGCAAAGTGCATGTTCCAGCAGGCTCAAAGCGCAAGATTGCTCCTTATCCGTATCTTTTAGTAGTCGTTGATGAGATGGCTGATTTAATGATGGTAGCTAAAAATGATGTGGAAAGTTCGATTCAACGTATCACACAGTTAGCGCGAGCTGCAGGCGTGCATCTGGTATTAGCAACACAACGCCCGTCAGTTGATGTGGTTACTGGTCTTATTAAAGCGAATATTCCTTCACGTCTTGCCTTTGCTACTTCTTCTGCCACTGATTCGAGAGTTATTCTAGATACAGTTGGTGCTGAAGCGTTAATTGGCCAGGGTGACGGATTGTTCTTGCCAATGGGTCAGGCAAAGCCAATGCGTGTTCAGGGTTCTTGGGTGAACGAGTCTGAAATTCGTAAAGCAGTTGATTTTGTTCGTGCACAGCGTAAGCCAAAGTATCGCGAAGATATTGAACAAATGGCACAAGAATCACAGCAGCAAAACATGGTACAAGAAGATATTGGTCGCGATATGGATGCCCTGCTGCAAGCTGCAGAACTTGTTGTCACAGCCCAGTTCGGCTCAACTTCTATGTTACAGCGTAAACTAAGAGTTGGTTTTGCGAAAGCAGGTAGACTTATGGACTTATTGGAGTCTCGTGGAGTTGTTGGTCCTTCTGAGGGTTCAAAAGCTCGCGAGGTTCTAGTTCAGCCTCAAGATTTACCTGAAGTGCTTGCATTTATTCGTGGTGAAACAGATACGTTAGAAACGCATGGAGAGCAGCAAGGACAGTTAGATTTAGAATCTCATACCGAAGATGATGAATTCTAAAAATACAAGGAGTGTATTGTGAGTAATGATGTTATAAAGCATGGTAATGGTAAGAAGATTATTGATGATTGGAATACTTTACCAAATCTTGTTACGTTTTCGCGTATCGCCCTAGTAGTTGTTTATTTGGTGTTTCTCATTTGTGCAGGCCCGTTCGGCGTTGAAAACAACGTATTTCGTCTTGTAAGTGCAATCCTATTTATTGTCGCTGCGAGTACTGATAAATTAGATGGTTATCTTGCGCGTAAGCGTGATGAGGTTACTGATCTTGGTAAGTTAATGGATCCTATCGCAGACAAACTTCTTATTTGTGCAACGCTTATCGTGTTATCATTTTTTGGCGAGTTGGCATGGTGGATTACGGCATTATTCTTAATTCGTGAAATAGGTATTACTGTGCTACGCTTCTTTGTTATTGAGGAGGGTGGTAAAGTTATTGCAGCTTCACAGCTTGGAAAGTATAAGACTTTAACACAGTGCCTTGGTCTTGCACTACTTTTGCTTGTGCCAGTTTATTTCATATTCAGCACAGTATCTAACGTTAGCCTAGTGCTGTATTATGCAGGTTTCGCTCTCGTGGGAGTATCCTTAGCTTTATGCTTATTCTCTGGTGGAATGTACGTATATAACGTGGTTAAATCAGGCGCATTAAAGCGTTCTCGCGAAGAGTAGTATGCAAAATTCTAATCAACAAATAACAGTACAACTTCATGCGCAGTGTGATGAAGTTGCTCAAAAAATCTTGCAAATTTGTGTTGATAATAATCTTAAAATCGCTGCAGCAGAATCACTCACTTCTGGATTATTAGCAGATTCATTTGTGCGAATAGCAGGGGCTTCTCAAGTGTTTCTTGGCTCTGCTGTGACCTACGATATTCGCGCAAAGCATAGTATTTTGCACGTGTCTCAAATTTTGCTTGATGAGAATGGTGCAGTTCATCCTGAGGTTGCTCAACAAATGGCTGAGCATACGGCACAACTCTATAATCAAACAGAATACGATAATCGTATTATTGGTCTTGCGACTACAGGAGTTGCAGGGCCTGGAGCTGACGGAGACAAGCCAGCTGGTTTAGTATATGTGGCAGTGAGCTTGCCTGCATGTATACAGAAATCAAGCATTGTTAAAAAGCTTCAATTGCAGGGTGATCGTGAGCAAATAAGAATGCAAACAGTGTATGAATTATTGCAAATTTTATACGTTGCTTTAAGTTAGTTTAACAGTGTGTTTGCTAGTGCATTTTAGATGAGGATAATGTGACAGAACGCGAATTTTGGGAATTGCTTGAAGAAGTGTTTGGTCGTACTTACGGACAAGCAATCTCGCATGATATTTCTTTGCCGGAGTTGCAAAATAGTACTGCTTATGAAGCGTTACAACAAGGGGTGGAGCCAAGAATTGTGTGGAATGTTTTGTGTAATCACATGGATGTTCCCGATTCAGCTCGGTGGGGTAAAGACCATAACGCGCCACCTTTGCCAGCTAAGTGACACGCAAATAAAACACTATTCGAACATTTGTTCGTATTTTAGTGTATTCTAACAATCAGTTGACCACATACGCATAAGATGAGCTGAATGAACAATTTCGCTTGTATGTTTAAAGACACGATGTCTTTATAAAAAGGAGAAAACATGGCACAGAGCAAATCTGTAAAACCTGCTAAACAAGGCGATGAAAATTTAGATCCACGTCGTCAGGCAGCTTTAGAAAGTGCCTTAGCTCAAGTTGAAAAAAGTTTTGGAAAAGGGTCAGCAATGCGCCTTGGTGATAAACCAGTGCAAGATGTTGAAGTCATTCCAACAGGCTCATTAGCGTTGGACTTAGCTCTTGGAATTGGCGGTTTACCACGTGGACGTATTGTAGAAATTTATGGCCCAGAATCTTCAGGTAAAACCACGCTCGCACTTCATGCAGTTGCTAATGCGCAGCGTAATGGTGGTGTTGCAGCATTTATTGATGCAGAACATGCGCTCGATCCCGTATATGCGCGTAAATTAGGTGTTGATACTGATTCACTAATTGTCTCTCAGCCAGACAATGGCGAGCAGGCATTAGAAATTGCAGATATGCTCATCCGTTCAGGCGCATTAGATATTATCGTCATTGATTCTGTTGCAGCTCTTGTTCCAAAAGCTGAAATTGATGGTGACATGGGAGATAGTCATGTCGGCTTGCAAGCACGATTAATGAGCCAAGCATTGCGAAAAATGACTGGTGCGTTAGCACAAGCAAATACTACTGCAATTTTTATTAATCAGCTTCGTGAGAAAATTGGTGTTTTCTTCGGTAGTCCAGAAACCACCACAGGTGGTAAAGCATTAAAATTCTATGCTTCTGTTCGTATGGATATTCGCCGTGTGCAATCATTAAAGAACGGCGAAAATGTGGTTGGTAATCGCACCAAGGTTAAAGTAGTAAAAAATAAAATGGCTCCGCCTTTCAAACTTGCCGAATTTGATATTCTATACGGCGAAGGCATCTCTCGTGAGGGATCAGTTATAGATATGGCTACACAATGCAATGTAGTGAATAAGTCAGGTTCATGGTTTACTTATGAGGGTGAACAACTCGGTCAAGGTAGAGAAAATGTTCGTCAATTCTTAAAAGACAATCCTGCTCTTACAGAAGAAATTGAGAATAAAGTGAAAGCTTCTTTTGGCATTGCAGGAGTTGATGAGTTCACTGAAGTTGAGGACGCAGCACAACCTGAAGAAGCATAAGGTATTAGAAGAATATAAGGTATACAAGTAATGATTAATGCGGAAGATTTTCTACGCAAACATCCTGCACCCAAGCAAGAGGATCTTAGCGAAGAAAAAATTCAGCAAATAGCAAAGTCAGAGAAATCTACTAGGGGAGCATTTGGGGAGGATTTCTCTGATTTTGTATCATTCTCTACGCAAGAGAGCGGCTGCGCGAAAGAGCAAGAATTCCTTGACTCAACATGTGAAGATAGTGTTGTTGAAAACCTAACTGAGCATATGTTGCAATCAAGCGAATTTGAAATTGAAACAGATGAACCTGCGCATGATTCGCAATTTGAATCAACTGTTAGTAATCATGTTGTTTATACACATTCATTTGGTGCAAGTACAAATGATGGTGATGAGTTAAATTCATTTAAGTCTAGAAAAAAGTCGCAACGATTGCAGCAGAAGCGGTATGAAGTGCGCTCGCGCCGCATTAAAAAACGTTTG
>JAUMUB010000027.1 GCA_030530905.1 Bifidobacteriaceae bacterium
ATTAAAATCACGCCACATCACGCTTTAGCATAAAAAAATTATTCAACAGTGAAGCACATTTATCTTCTAGAACACCGCCGTAAACTTGCGCTTTATGCCCTATATGACGGTCACGCGGTATATCCCAAATTGAACCACAAGCGCCCATTTTATTATCCCACGCTCCGAACACGATATTTTTCATATGCGCTTGCAAAAGTGCTCCAGCACACATTGGACATGGTTCTAACGTCACAACAATCGTGCATTGCGAAAAATTCCATGCACCAATATTCATAGAAGCATTTCTAAGTGCCTCTATCTCAGCATGCGCTAATGGATCGTTAGAAAACTCACGTCTGTTATATCCTTCACCAATTATTTCACCGTTCTCATCAAGCACCACAGCGCCCACTGGAACATCACCAGCTTGCATTGCGCGTTGCGCTAAAACTAACGCTTTTTCCATGGCGGTAAAATAATTCATAATATCTTCAATTTCCTAGTGTCAGTTCACGGTAACATTATTTTAAAATTTGACAGTATAGAATGAAATATACAAGATACTATATATAGTTATTCAAAATTCTGCATTTTTAAGAAAAGAGAACTAGTGGAAGCCTTTAATCTGATTCTAGCTATTACGGGAGTTGTTGTTATCTCGTCGTTTATCAGCAGATTTCTTCCGCGAATTTCAATGCCATTAGTACAAATATTATTGGGCATTATTCTTTCTCAGACTGAAATTTTGAACAATGTGGAATTAGATCCTAAGTTATTTGTGGAATTATTTATTGCACCGTTGCTGTATTTGGAAGCGCGTGAAATTAACAAGCAAGCGTTGTTCAAGAATCTCAAGCTTTCCTTGTCGCTTGCTATTGGGTTAGCAATTGCAACTATGGTTGCTGTAGGCTTTACGCTCCACGCATTATGGCCTGCTATTTCACTTGCGGCTGCGCTGGCTTTAGGCGCAGCATTAGGCCCAACCGATGCTGTGGCAGTAAGTTCTTTAAGTAACGAAGCTTCGCTAAGTGACACGGAATATAATATTCTTAAAAGTGAATCACTGTTTAATGACGCTTCTGGTATCGTCGGCTTCCAGTTTGCTATCGCAGCAGCAGTCACAGGAGTTTTCTCAGTTGGCAGTGCTGCAGAAGAATTCGTCATATCGTTTATTGGTGGTACGGTCGTAGGTTTTATTGTTGGATTATTGAGTAACTGGATTTTTGAAACAATTCGAAATTTTGGTATGGAAACCACTACCACTCGCATTCTTATGGAATTATTCCTGCCATTCTTGCTGTATATTGAATCGGAAGAAGTAATTCATGTTTCTGGAATTCTTGCAGTGGTAACAGCAGGTATTGTCACCAGATTCGACCAAACTGGTATTAATCCTGATGCTGCTCGAACGAATATTGTGGCAAACAGCGTGTGGAAAGTATTATCTTACAGCCTCAATGGTGCAGTATTTGTGCTTCTTGGACTTCAGTTGCCGGACGCACTAGCGGTTAGCTGGCATGATAAGACTATTGGTAATAAGCAACTTATTATTGCAATAGCTTTAGTGACTTTTATTGTTATCACTATGAGATACTTCTGGGTGTATGGCATGCTTCGTATTTCTAAACGATTGAAGCCTTCAGATAAAACTGGCAATAGTAGACTTTTGTCTGCTGCACTCATGACTATTGGCGGGCCAAAAGGAACTATCACATTAGCCCTTATATTCACTTTGCCTTACTACATTGCCGGCAATATTCCATTCCCGATGCGTAATGCACTCATATTCATTGCTTCTGGTGTTATCATCGCCACCTTGCTTCTCGCAAACTTTGCATTGCCGTTACTATCTCCAAAAGTTGACACCGATATCGATGGCTTAACAAAAACTACAATTACGGTTATGCAACGCACGGTTGACGAGTTGAACAAGCGTACCACTGATGAGAATAAGCGCGCTATGACTCGTGTCATTAACGCTTATAATAACCGTATTATGTCACTCGAACAGAACACGGGTAACGTGCACCAGCGTGAGCGAATTGAACAACTTCAAGTTCAAGCGATTAACTGGGAAAAAGATTATATTAAAGTTAAGCTTGTTGAGCTAAAAGAAAATCCTGAGGTTGAAGACTATGAGCTTAAGGTTGAAGCATATGAACTTATCATGGACCGCCTTATGGAAACCTTGCGCCATATTGAAAACAAGCATGTTTATATTAACATTTTCTCCAATATTCGCGGTAGGATTCGAAAAATATCTCACCGCGCAATGTTCATTCTACGCCGATTAGCCATGTTTATAAGTAAGAATGCAGCAAACAGAATGAATCTTAGCGTGAACAAATATGTGCGCATGATTCAAATTGAGGCTGTTGATTACATACTTGAATGTTTGCATAAGCAAGAGAATAAAGATGCTTATGGTTCAGATGCTTGTACTGCTTTAACAATGCAGTATTTGCACACAAAAGCTGTTATGCAGGCACGACCAAATCGCGCTAAAGCAATGCAGCTTATTCAAGAAATACAAGATTTAAAACGCGAATCTTTCTCTATTGAATTAAATGTTATTAACGAAATGCAAGATGCTAATGAGATCACGCGCGCTGAAGCCAAGGAGCTACGTTCAAACGTATATGTCATGCAAGTGGACGCAGATTCAGAAATATAATTAATCTGTGTGTGTAAACAAGTGAGCTTTATTTAATATTAATAAAAATAATTACAGTGCAGTTCTTAATTAAAAGTGCTGCACTGTTTACATTTTTACTGTAATATTACACTAAATATTTTATTGCAAATTTCTTTTAAATCATTCCAGAGGAAATACCGTTCATAATAAGCCATTGCTTAATATCATTAAACTCCTGTACTCCAACAGCATGGTCTAAAGTAGGATAATGTTTTAATGTTAACCACGTGTTTTCCTCTAACCATGCACTAGCTGCAAACAACTCATATCTAGGAATAATCTCATCTTTATCTCCATAACCGAAGAACACAGGTTTTTCCATTTCCGCTAAACGATTATCAGCAGGAACACATTCGGAAATTTCACCCATTGCTATAAATCCAGATAAGTTAATTGCTGCCCTGTAACGTTCTGGAAATACTCGCAGCATATGGGTTGACAACATGCCACCTTGAGAGAATCCCATAAGCACAATTTCACGAGAATCCTCAATATTCTCAGTCACCCAATTTTGAATTGCGTTGCAGGCAGCAAAAGCATCGTAATCTAAATCCTCGCCAACTGGAACAGCATCATGAAACCAGCTATAAGCGTTATCAGCAGCAGATAATTCAATTGGAGCTCGCAGCGCAACATAATCGTTAAACGGGGCAACATAACGCATTATTGCCGCTAAATCAGTTTCGTTTGAACCCCAACCATGCATAATAATAAATAATGGTCGAGTTGTATATGCCTGCGCATTCTTCGCTGAAAATAAGGCATGTGTCACTTTCACTGGCTCCCCATAGTAACCAAGAACAACATCGGATTTTCTACCGATCAAATTTGAAGAATTACTCATATTGTGAATATAAACCGTTTTTGAAACTTTGTCTACTCAAGCGCATTACAATTTATAATACATTAAAACGGTATCATTCTTGATACACTAGTATCTAATATAGTGACACAAGTGCGCAGATTGAGGAGTAACTATGCTGTTGTCAGATCGTGACATTCTTGCCGCACAAGCTGAAGGACATATTTCACTAGAACCTTGGACACCAGAAATGGTGCAACCAGCTTCTATTGACGTACGACTTGATCGATATTTTCGATTATTCAACAATCATGCATATACGTATGTTGATCCAGCAGAAAATCAAGGCTCTTTAACAGAAGAATTCGAAGTTGCTCCAGATGAGCCTTGGATTTTACATCCTGGAGAGTTTGCACTTGGCTCTACTTGGGAATATGTGAAACTTGATGCGACAATTGCAGCGCGTTTAGAGGGTAAAAGCTCTCTTGGTCGTTTAGGTATTCTCACACACTCTACCGCAGGTTTTATTGACCCAGGATTCAATGGTCATATTACTTTGGAACTTTCAAATGTGAGTACCCTACCAGTGAAATTGTGGCCAGGCATGAAAATTGGGCAAATGTGTTTCTTTGAATTAAGCTCTCCAGCTGAAAACCCTTACGGCTGCGAGAAGAATGGTTCACATTATCAAGGACAGAGAGGACCAACTCCTAGCCGAAGCTACGAGAATTTTTATCGTGCAGCAATAACTGATTAATAATTCATATTATTCTTATACGCTTTACGTCTACATAAAAGAGTTGATAGCCAGATTTACTAGCTACCAACTCTTTCTAATATTTATGAAATTGTATTATCTTAAATCTCTTTACGAGCTTTAGCTCGAATGCGCAAAACAATCTTGCGTAATTCAGAAGCCACAAGCACTAATGCAGCGAGACCAACACATTCAAACCATGCGGTAAGACCTAATGGTGTTGTACCAAATGCTGCATTCAAGAATGGAACATAAATAACCACTAATTGCAATACAACAGATATTGCAATTGCTCCCCACAGCCACTTGTTGTCAAATAGTCCAACGAATACGGATTGGAAGTGGGAGCGAGATGCAAGTGCGTTAAACATTTGAGCGAATACGAGAATAGTAAAGCCCATAGTACGAGCCTCAACCATTTGAGCCTCATGACCGATAGCATCAACAGAACGATCAGTGAATAAACCTCCTGCTAAATGCATATCCATGCCAACTAGCGTTACGATTGCCATAATAATACCGATGAAAATAATATCACCCCACATTTCACGGTCGATAACACGATCGTTCACGCCACGAGGTTTACGATTCATCACATCATCAGTTTGAGTATCAACACCCATTGCGAGCGCAGGTGCAGCATCAGTAAGCAAGTTAATCCACAATAATTGTGTTGCTAATAATGGAACGGTCACACCAACAGCTCCTGGCTGACGAATTCCTAAGAATCCAGCAAACACTACACCAAAGAACACCGTGAATACTTCTCCAACGTTAGAGCTTAACAAGTAGCGTAAGAACTTACGAATATTGTCGAATATGATTCGTCCTTCGCGAACTGCAGCAACAATTGTAGAGAAGTTATCGTCAGCTAAAATCATTTTAGCGGATTCTTTTGTAACTTCAGTACCGGTAATACCCATTGCGATACCAATATCAGCAGTTTTTACTGCAGGCGCATCGTTTACACCGTCACCGGTCATAGCAACAATATTGCCTTGGCGTTGTAATGATTCAACAATCTTAAGCTTATGCTCTGGTGCAACTCGTGCATATACGGACACTTCGGAAGTGGCCTCGTCTAAGGCTTTTTCGTCTGCAAATGAATCAAGCTCATCTCCAGTAAGAGCTTTGCCGCCTTTTTCAATAATGCCTAAGTCACTTGCAATTCGAGCTGCAGTAAGAGGATGATCACCCGTAATCATTACCGTACGAATACCTGCGCGGTGTGATTCTGCAACACTATCTCGAACTTCAGTACGAGGTGGATCGATGATACCAACTAAGCCAGCCCAAACAAGATCTTTTTCGACGTATTCGCTTTGGTCAGCAATATCGATTAATTGACCTGCGCTATTGGAACGAATACCCTCAATATCTGCAAGCGAGGTGACGTTAAGAGGACGATATGCTTGACCTAAGGTGCGGTATGCATCATTAGATAAACGTTCTACTGCAGATAAAATATTTTGACGATCACCCTCGGTCATTGTTCGTACTGAGCCACCGACTGCAATTCGATTACAATGTGAGAGTAACACGTCTGGAGCACCTTTAGCGAATACGGTTAATGCACCATTATTACTCTCATCCTTGCAAACAACAGCCATGCGCTTACGTTCTGAAGTGAATGGAACTTCTGCCACACGCTCAAAACTTGCATGTGATTTGTCTGCCTTCACTTTCTTTGCTGCAACAACAAGTGAAACTTCTGTAGGATCACCAACACTCTCCCACTTGTTGTTAGCGTCTTTGCGAATTTCGCCATCATTTGCAAGTAAGCCAGCACCTAAAGTAGCGAACACTTCAGTTTTTACAGCTTCGTTAATATCTGCTTCGCTACCTTCGAGTGAAACCATGCTTCCTTCTGGAGCATATCCAGTGCCAGTAATTTGTATTTCACCACTTGGAGTAACAACTCGTTCAACAGTCATCTCATTACGGGTGAGAGTACCAGTTTTATCAGAGCAGATTACGGAAGCAGAACCTAAAGTTTCTACTGAGGAAAGCTTCTTCACAATAGCATTGTGCTGAACCATGCGCTGAACACCAAGAGCTAACACAACAGTGAGAATTGCCGCCAAGCCCTCAGGTACAGCAGCAACAGCTAACGATACTGACAACAGTAAGGAATCAATAACATCATGTACGGTGTGGAAGCCTTCTAAGATTGCCAATGCTGCTAATACAACTACAGCAATAATGCACACTGCAATACCAAGAATCTTGGAAACGTATGTCATTTCCTTCTGCAAAGGAGTTGCTTCGTCTTCGCTTTGAGCAAGCAAGTCAGCAATCTTACCAACCTGAGTATTCATACCAGTTCCCGTTACGATTGCACGACCAGTACCTTGAGTAACAGAAGTACCGTTAAACACCATATTGGCACGATCACCAAGAGCTTTAGCGGACTGTAGCGTATCAACTTTCTTACCAACAGGCACAGATTCACCAGTCAAACTTGCTTCTGCCACGCGCAAAGATGCTGCAGAGAATAAGCGAGCGTCTGCTGACACGGAATCACCCTCAGCAAGTACTAATACATCTCCAGGAACAACATTTACTGTTTCGATGCGAACAACTTTTCCATCACGTAACACGGTGGTTTGCGGAGCAGTCATGCTCGCCAATGTTTCCACTGCTTTTTCTGCACGCGATTCTTGAATATAGCCTAAAATTGCGTTAACAATTAAAATAAGTACGATGACGATTGCGTCAAACGGCAGCACTTCGCCACCTGCTTGCCCTGGTTTTGCGTGAGCTTTCTCAACAAACCATGCAATTAAAGAAATACCAGTAGCAGCGAGCAATAAATACACTAGTGGATCTTGGAATTGTTCTAAGAACTTCTTCCACTTTGGCACAGGAGGTGCACTAGCAAGCTCATTGCGACCGAATTTTTCCAGTCGACGCTTTGCCTCTTGCTCTGTTAAACCAACATTGGGATTTACATCTAATGCAGTTGCCACATCTTGATCTGAAACTAAAGAAGGATCTGCATCTTTGAATAACGATGCTTGCGCATCATTAACCTGAGAGGTTTGATCAAATTGCTGATCAACCATAATATATTCTCCTCGACAAGCCGCGGAGTAGTCAACCCTCATATTTGCATTATCGCAAATATGTCATGGTTGCGCGGATATGAACACTTTCGGTTAATACAAGTATTAATGGTACAGAATATCCTCTACACATATTCTGAAAATCCACTATCTTAACAATATATACAACGTTTGTAAAAAATAAGTAAATGCATTGAGTTGCATATGCCTAGGGGTGCTGTGACAATATAACGTATGGCAACAAAAAAAGGACCTACTAAAGGATCAGGCGGTAAACACCGCAACAAGCTACGAGGCAAAGGACCTACCCCTAAAGCGGAAGACCGCGTTTATCATAAAGCCTATAAAGCAAAGAAACTTGCAGAGCGTAAACAACGCGCTGATCCTCGCTTAGCAGCACGCAGGCGAGCAGCTAAATTTGTGAATGATTCCGCAGATTTAGTATTCGGAAGAAACGCTGTTTTAGAAGCCCTAAAAGTGCAAGTTCCTGCAACACAGTTATACATTGCAGCACGTATTGAGCATGATGATCGCACGCGAGATATTGTTCGACTCGCAGGCTTACACGGTATTCATATTCTCGAGGCCGATCGCCTTGAAATGGATCGTATTGCACGTTCAAGCAACCATCAGGGTGTTATTCTTAAAGTTGAATCATACCAGTATCACTCTTTGCATGATTTGGTTGAAAAAACAGATAAGAAAGCTAAAGCTATGCAGGCTGCAAATTCAGCAGCAGCTCGCGCAAAAGCGCAACCATTATTTATCGCATTAGACGGTGTAACCGATCCTCAAAACTTAGGCGCTGTTATCCGTTCAGCTGCTGCTTTCGGAGCAAACGGCGTTATTCTTCCAGAGCGTCGATCCGCATCAGTAACCGCTGCTGCTTGGAAAGTTTCAGCGGGCACTGCAGCTAATATGCCTGTTGCTCGCGTAGTGAATTTAACAAAAGCAATGCAAAGCTTGCAAGAACGCGGATACTACTGCATTGGTCTTGACGGCGATGGCGATTCGCTTGTTGGTGAAACCGGTTTTGAGAAAGACCCACTTGTCATTATTTTAGGATCTGAAGGTAAAGGTATCAGCCGTCTAGTTCGCGAACAATGTGATGCCATAGCAAGTATCCCGATCTCTAGCAGCGTTGAATCATTAAACGCATCTGTTGCAGCAGGCATTAGCATGTACGCTGTTCATCATGAACGCTCACGCGCACAATAACAGCGCTAAACGCAATATCACAGTCACATACAATACTTATTCGATTACGCTTACGCCGATACGATGCGTTTAATGTGTGGTGTGTAAACGCATTCCTTCGTTTACACACCACACATGTTTTTGGGGGGTGATTATTACCCCCCCCAAAAAAAACTTGATTCAACTTTTCTAACGGTTAAAACGCCTTACTTACAGTAATTTGTCATCTTAATGAGACCATACCGCGGCATCAGGATCATCATTAATCGCATCATCGCCATATACGTTATCATCATCTACAACGCCAGAATCTGCCTCAGCATTAATCGCCTGCATTGCCTCAGTATCAAGCTTATAATGAGGCAAGACTTCTTTAATATATGAATCTACAGCCTGTGCTGTAGGAACATCACGGCCAGCTTTTTCAGCCATAAACCAACGATGTTCTAGAATCTCATGGAAGAACTGTGCCGGCTCAATTTGTGAACGATATTCACGTGGAATCATTCGAACAGTTGGCTCAAACTGCTCACGCATCCAGTCCATAGCAACAATTTCCAAATCATCATTCTGCCGCCAAGTAGAAGCACGGTACGCATCTAAATCATTTAACAAACGTCGTGCCTGATTCTCCTGCACATCCAACCCTGTGAGCCTCAAAAGCTTATGAGAAGCATAGCCCGCATCAACTACGCGTGGACGAACAAACAACCTATTGCCATCTTCTGAAGATTTCATCTCCAACTCGTCAACATAGAAACCAAGCTCGTTAAGCTTATTAACGCGTTTTTCAATCTTCCACATTTCGTCAGGATTAAAGCTGTCAACATCAGTTAACGTACTCCATAATGAATGGTAGCGTTCTACAAGCCTGTTGCCCACTTCGATCTCATCAACTTCACTTGGAAGTAATTTACCTGAGCTTAAATCCATTAATTCGCCGATAATATTCGTTCGTGCAAGATCAATATCATATTCACGCTGACCTTCAGTTAATTTAGCGTGAAGATCACCAGTTTCAGCGTCCACTAAGGAAGCAGAAAAAGCGTCGGCATCTCGCAAAAATAGAACGTTTGATAACGAAACATCACCCCAGTAGAATCCTACTAAATGCAACCGAACCATTAAAATTGCTAATGCGTCAATAAGTTTATCAGCAGTATCTACACGAAGATTACGTGAGAATAATGCACGATATGGTAGCGAGAATTTAAGATGTTTGGTCACTAAAATTGCTTCTAATGGTTCACCCTCATCATTATGACGACCTGTTACCACAGCAATTGGAGTAACTGTTGGCAAATCCAACTTCTTCAATTTACGCAAAATCTCATACTCTCGCTCCGCAACATTGCGAGTGATTTCCTTCATCGCATAAATCTCATTGCCCACATGCACAAATCGCACAACGTGGCGAGATATACCGCGTGGAAGATTCGCTAAAAGTTCCTCAGGCCATGTTGCCAAAGGCTTGTTCCACGGCAACGTGAACATTTTTGGATTAGAACTTGCGGCAGTAATCATCAATGATTGCGGCTCATCATCATGTAAATCATCGTGTGAAACAATTGATGTAGCATTAATTGTACGCGGATCTAACTCCGTTGATTCAGACATTTGCATAACTCCATGGTACTCACTCCATAGAATATCTCAGCAAATGTTCAATTATGCGTATATTAGAAGAATAATTAGATTATTTCATACGTAAATACTAACATGTATAATGTTTATTTTTACTATTAAGGATATATATGATTAGAAATATTATTAAAAGACTTGGAGTTCTTGTGTGTACCATAGGGGCACTTATTCTTCCTCTATATGCCAAGCAGATACGTCATCAACTGATTCGCCAAATACTTCTGTAAAGGCCGGCACATACACTATTAGTACTACTGGAACCGAATCGAAGGTTGCAATTAACGGAACTGTGAACACTACAGGAATCACAGGCACACTAATTCCGACACTACGACCTCGAATTAATATTATCAGTGGAAGCAGAACTACACTCGAAGATAACACTTTCAATTCTCCTGCCGGAACTATCGAGACATATTTAAATAACACTGTACCAACATTCATTAATTCAACTGGCGGAATTATTGTTGGCACAACTGACCCCTCAAAATATCCAAACAGCTATGCTAATGGAACTCAAGGAACTATTCTCGGTGGTGGTACGTCGATCAATGCAGGTGCTACTTCAACAGGCGCATGGAATTATACTGCTACAGAACAGGCTGCCACAAAAATCTTTAAAACTGTTGACGAGGCTCGCACCGGCTTAGCAAACATGGATGTAGGCGATTATGCTATTGCACCAATTATGATTGCAGTGTATGCAGTAACTGATACTAAAAATACAGATGTTTTGTCTAATTTAATTGCAGATGCAGAACCGAACGTGTTCTATGCCTATCGCTTGATAAAGAAAATTACTGATACTGAATATGGATTCATTGTTGATGACCCTTCAAACGATAATAATGGAACCTATCAAACTTTTACACCAGATACGGTAAACCATTCTGTATGGCTTAACGCGGACGGCAAGATTGCATATAAAGGCGTGTGGAAGAGTTCCGCAGACGGCATTGCTATAGCAGCAGTACCAAGTGTTCGCCGATTCGCAGGTAGTGGTATATATGTACGCAACGATACTGTGACTTCAAGCACTTTAACTGGCTTACTAGATTATCCTGCCCTCCTAGAATATTACAAGGCTGAAGCTGTTACTGATAGTTCAGCATTAACTTTAAAGTCTAATGCGCTCACCGCTATAACCACTGAATCAAACGTGTATCAGATTGCAACAAATAATCTTCAAACTGCAACCACAACTGATGGAACAGCAGCAAGCTATGAGGATTATACAACGTATTATGCAAATCAAAGCAGCACAACTTTTGAGAACAATGTTGGTAAATACTCTATG